>CAYUWT010000148.1:0-2854 GCA_964448625.1 uncultured archaeon | reverse complement strand
TTGAAATCACCTCAGGTTTTTAAGCTTTGTTTGCATAAATTCAAAGTGAGAGTTATGGTTGAGCCAACAGCTGCGTCTGAGTTCAGCAGCTTCCAGGAGGAGTAGCGGAGGGTCTTATTGCCGAGGCGATAGCGGAGATGACAAAACGCATCGTGGAGAAAATACGCCATGGCAAAAAGCTGACAGATGTTGAACTTCTCACGCTCCGCCTGGATTCATTTGAACGCAAGGTGGATTCAGAATTTCGGGCTCTCCGAGATAGACTAGAAGCTATCGAGGACCGTCTTGAGGTAGCTGACAGGTTGGCTAAGCTTGAAGCGACTGTGGAGCGCCTGCAAGCACGGTCTTGATGCATCTCGTCACCCTGCTGATTATACTTAGGTCGTCATCCTTCACAAAGGCGACAGATTGTCGCTTCCCATCCAGAGTGTTGTTTTCCGGAATCGTTATTGGGAAGGCACCTCAAGGGCAAGAGCCGAGACTATGAGCTGAAAGTTTACGACAAGCTGAAGGCATTGGTCGGTATAAAGGTTGGAGAGCTCCCTCTGTTTGACAGCTTCCATGGAGAACCAAGTTTGCTGGCAACAGCCAGAGAAAGGTTATATAGCTCCTTCCCATTAATCTTTTTGGATAAGTGATAAACCTTCCAATAGCTAAGCTGCTTACCTATATAGTGTATCGTCATACTTCACATCACCAAGAAGTATTTGTAAGCGGCATGGCTTTATAGTTTCAGGGAATTATTAGACAACCCGGAAGCATGCAAAAATCATATGAGGCCATTTGAAAAAAGCTTACCTGAACTCGCCCCTCTTGAACTGCTCAGGCTTCTTCCCCTTCTTGAGCGCCTCGGAGCTGAGGAATGTCCAGTCCTGGTCCGGTATCATGAGCAAATCCTTCAGCGGCTCCCATGCGTGGTCCCTGATTATTTTTACCTGCCTTTCATAGCCGCCTGCCACATTCCCCTTGAACCCGAAAAACTCCTCAGGCAGCTGCTCCGGCTTCATATCCATTTCGAGGTAGCGGGCTATCAGCCTCAGCGTATCTACAGACTGCTTGAAAGGGTCATCCCCTCCCCCCCTCTCGAAAATCAGGAACGTCCTGTGCTTTTTCCCCAGCCCTGTTTTGCGGAGGTTCCACATCAGCTTGTACAGCAGCTCATCCCCCAGCTCAAGCGGAGCATGCGCATGCAAGGGGTTGGGATGGTTGGCATGCACGCTTATTACATATTCCCCCCAGTCATCCTCCTTCTCCGCAAGCTCGTTGGCTTCCACAAGCGAATCCACAGCCTGTGTCGCAAGCTGTTCAAAATCCATTATCATCATCGCTCTCTTCGCCCACTCCGGCTTCAACTCCTTTCTTATCGCTTTGATAGCTGCAAGTATCTGCTTCGGGTGCCAGAGCAGGTAACGGCCCCCATACTCCGGCTGCCTCGCCTCGTTGTTCTCAATCCCTATTATAATATTCTCCGCAATATGCTTCAGCTCCTCTATCTCCTCCTCCGCCTTTCCGCTCTCCCCGTTTTCTGACCTCACTTCCTTCGGAATGATATTCTTTATCAGCTCCTCATCTATCCATTTGAACGCGGCCTCAAGCAGCCCCTCCAGATATTTCGCAGCAACCGCCGAATAAAAAAACTCCTTGAACTTGATGTCATTCCCTTTCTCCGCCTTCCTCCATGCGTTGTCCACCCAGTCCCTGTCGCTGTAGTCCATGGGGTAATCCTTCTCAAGGTGTTTCTTATACACGTCCCACAATGCAGTCCACACAGGGTCCTTGGTGTAGAAAAGGTAGTGCGCCATTATATGGTAGCCGTCCAGTATCCCGAGTTCAGCCCTCAGCTCCTCTATCCTCCACTTCCCGCCTTCCGCCAGCTTTTTTTTCAGCGCCTCCTTTATCTTGTCATTCTGGAACCTTGTCATGTCTGCTATGGTTCTCTTTTCCCTTTTGTCCAGCTCTTCCTGAAGCCTTTTCAGTTCCCTGTCAAATTCCGGAGGTACTGCCTGTCCCTGTCTGACTGCTTTATCCCTTTCTGCTTTCAGGGTTCTCAGATTGTTTCTCTGCAATTCAAGGTACTCTTCAGCCTTTCTCCTCTCGAATGATATCTTGTTTGAAACCTTATCCAGCTCCTCCGGAGTCAAAATCTCGCGCGTGTATATCTCGTGCTTGTTCTCCACGAACCACTCCCTGAGCTTTTCATTCTCCTTCAGTATTCCGCTTATGAACTTTCCCCTGTGGTCGCAGAAGGATGTTGTGAGCTTGCGGCCTGTGAAGGTCAGAAGCTCAAGCCATTCATTAAGGGAGGAATGGAAATCAATATATTGCGCCCCGGAATATACGGCGCTCTTTATCGATTTGGTCATCCTGTCAAACGCGTCCCTCCAGTCGCTCCTCTCCGGAATCCCGATAGGGACGTTCAGGTCCCCGTGGAAGTTGATTATTACCCCCTGCTTCTTCGCCATCGCCCTCACAGTCTTTCCGAAGGTGTAGGGGGCCTCATTCGGCACATCGCTGGCAAGCTCCATGCAGTCCACCCCCCGGGTAAGCGTGTAGCCCAGCTTCCTGATGACATTGTGCAGGTCAAAGTCCCTGCCTATGAAATAGAGACCTGAGCTTACCCCAACCCTCAGCTGCGGTATGCTTTGCTCATCTTCCCTTTTCATAATCAGTTCTTGGACACCGTCCCGTAAAGCTGCAGCTGGTAATCCATGCCCATCTTCCACAGCAGAAAGTTGGTGAGCCGCTGATATTCCTCCCTCAGCTCACGTGTCGCCCCTTTAGAAATCCTTTCTGCGAAAACAGGGTCATAAGGCCCCCTCCTCACGTAAAGATGAACAAACTTATCCGCAGCCTT
>CAYUWT010000147.1:0-2892 GCA_964448625.1 uncultured archaeon | reverse complement strand
GCCAAAGGAAGAGAAGGCTGAAAAGCCTCAGGCTAAGCATGAAGAAAGTAAAGAGGAAAGGCACAAAGAAAAGAGGGAGACAGAGACTGAAAAGCCGGCGGAAACGAAACATGAGGCGGAGAAAGAGGAGAAATCTGCAAAGTAAAGCAAAGCAATAACCCCTATTTCTAATTATAAAGGCAAATAATATGATGGACCTGTTGGAAAAGACCGGTATTCCCATATCCCTTGAAAAAGCCTCGCTCAAATTCAGGTCTCCCCTGAAGGCGCAGATGGTTTCTCAGAGGAGCATTGGGGATATGAGAGATTTCCTAAAGGAAAGGGAAGCGTTTTTTGGGAAGAAGGCTGCGTATTACATGTACCGCACCGTTTGTCTCCCTCAGCACAGGGCGCTTTTTGAGAAGGAGGGGCTCAGGTATGATATAACAGTGCTTGAGAGCGGCCTTATAGGGAAGGAGTTTGTGAAAACAATAGGCCACCACCATCCTAAAAAAACAGGAACGGATTCCTTCTGGCCGGAGGTGTATGAGGTAATAAAGGGTAAAGCGCTTTATCTGATACAAAAGCCTTCAGGGCCGGGAAGGATAGGGCAGGCATTTCTGATAGAGTGCGCGGAAGGTGAAAAGGCAATCATGCTGCCGGGCTTCGGCCATGTGACAATAAACCCCTTAAACCGGCCGCTGGTGGTGGCAAACATTGTTTCAGATAAATTCGAGTCTGTTTATGGTGATTACAGAAAGAACCGCGGGGCATGCTATTATATTGTTGAATCTGAGGGGAAAATAACAGAGGTAAAAAATAATTCCTATAAAAAAATCCCTCCATTGCTCAAGGCAAAGCCGAAAGAGCTGCCTGAGCTTGGTCTTGAGTTCAGCAGACCGCTTTATTCCCTGTTCACGCAGGAAACCGCGAGATTCAGATGGCTCAGCAGCCCGGAAATTTTCGGGAAAGAACTTAAACCGGAAAATTGTTTCATAATTTCGCCCTCTTAATCTCCTCTGCCAGTATCCGCATCACAACGCTGCCTGCTGCCTTCCCTCTCAGCTCTTTCATCACAAGGCCCATGAATACCTGCTCAGGGTTGTGCTTCCCGAGAACAGCCTTATTGCCGCTTATAACCTTTTTCACAACCCTCCTGACATCATCCTCTGAAACTGTTTCAAGCTTCGCAAGCTTTTGTATTGGCTCCTTGGGATTTTGGGCAGCGTTTTTCAGCAGCTGGATTAAAGCTTCCTTTGGGAGGCTTGCGTTTTTCAGGAAAGTGAATACCTCGGAAAGCCTCTCCTCAGTCAATGAGGATGTATCTACTCCTTCTGAAGAAAGCGAACTGATATACACAACAAGGATGTTGGCAGCAGCTTTCGGGTCGCATATCTTCGCAAGCCTTTCAAACTGCTCCGCTTTCCTTTCCCTCACCAGCTTTTCCGCAATATCCGCGCTGAGCCCGTAGCCTTTCAGCCGTTCCAGCTTCCGCTCTGAAAGCTCAGGTAATGTTCTCCTTATCCTTTCCGCCATTGCGGTGTCGATTGCTATGGGTAGTGTGTCTGTTTCCGGATACATCCTTGCCGGCCCCGGAAGGGAGCGGAGGAATTTAGTAGAGCAGTCGGGCATGGCCTGCCTCACCTCCTTGCCAGGCCTTTCGCCTTTTGCTATGATTTTCAGCTGCCTTTCCGCCTCGCTCTCTATCAGCTTCGGTATCATGCTGAGGTTCTGGACACCCTTTATCTCATTCCTTGCTCCTCCCTCCACTGAAACGTTCACATCCTGCCTTATGGTCCCGAGTCCTGTCTTTATCCCTCCTGAGGACTTGAGCACCATGCCTATCGCAGCCGCAACCTCCTTTGCCTGCTCCGGGCTTCTTATCTCCGGGGCTGTGCCTATCTCCACCAGCGGGATGGAAAGCCTGTCAAGCCCGTATATGTCTTTTCCCTTTCCCCTTTCGACTATCTGCGCGCTGTCTTCCTCAAGGAAAACAGCGGGTATGGTTATCCTCCCTTCCGCGGTTTCAACACAGCCCCCGAGACCTATGCACATGGTGCGCTGGAATCCGCTGACCACGGAGCCGTTTAATATTATCTTGCGCATGACGTGTATCTCGCCGGGTATTGTGCAGCTGAGCATAAGCGCTATCCTCAGCCCTTTTTCAAGCGCTTCCCTGCTGACCCCGCGGATAATCTCCTCATCCCCCTCTACCAGGCAGCTCTCCTGCGGGTAAAGCCTGTACTCAAACTCTTTGGTTTTGCCCACCTCCTGCATTGCCGCTATATCTTTTTCTCCTAACTCGCCCGCAACGTCCCTCATCCTTCTCTTCAGCAACAAAGAAGCCTCGCTTTCGGTAAGCCTGGAGAGGCATCTGCAGAAAAGTTTGTGCTTTGTGTTTAGCTGCACATGTATCTCTATGCCAGCCTTCAGGCCGATACTGGAATAATCCATAACCTATATCTTTTCTGTTTCTTTGCCCTATAAATATTTCAGAAGTGGAATGGATTCATGAAGAAAAAACAGCTGCATGCCTTAAAACTACCCGCATACAAACTTAAATTTGAATGCGGGATTTAATTTACAAATGCGAAGGCTGCAGGAAAATAATTGCTTCAAAGAATCTCTGCTGCGAGTTCAGATAAATCTCATGCGGTCTCGCTTGCTGCGCGCCCAGCCCATGAATCTGGAGAGCTGGAAGGCTCCCTCATTCCTGCTGCTTGCCGCAAACTTCTCGAAGCAATATTTGCACAGATGGCCCTTTATTTCTCCCTCTGCTTCGGTGTCCTTGGCTTCGATGGGAAACCTCTCCCCGACAATCTCCTTGCATATCAGACAGTAAGGCATAGTGTTTGTTGCAGTCCCTATATTTAAATCTTTGGGCCTGCAGGCTTTAATATTGCCGAATTGCAG
>CAYUWT010000146.1:0-2898 GCA_964448625.1 uncultured archaeon | reverse complement strand
AGATCATGCCTAGTCTCGTGGGCTCGGAGATGTGTATAAGAGACAGGTAAGGTAGCGCATGCGGGATTATTTCTTTGTTTGGCTATAAAGGACTCATATTAACCCTTTCTTATCCTTATACCTTCTTTATCGCCCATTATTTATAACAGCAGTTATCATACCTCCTATAATTTTATTTTTTCCGCGGGAGTACTTCTTGGGTCCTGGCGCTCCTGAATCCGCCCACTATGTAAACCAGAAGCAGGCATGCAATGGCCGCCATGGCAAAAGCCGCCTGCAGGAATGCAGAAAGCGCTATAAGGCCTGCAAGAACGAGAATCCTGCCCATAGAGAGCCAGAATTCCCTGAATATCGAATAGTTTATTGGGGCCCTCCTTGCAGAATCGCAGAAGAATGCAAAAGCAGGTATTGTCACGAACATTGAAAGCATGCCTCCGAGGAAGGATATCATGAAGACCTCAAGCGGCGTCACAGCGAACATCCTTGCAACCCATATGAGGCTGTAGAAAACCAGGCCCGTCTTCATTACAGCCTTTTTGTCAATCCTGTCTGTAATTTTTCCTATGAAAATGGTTATGAAGGCTATGCCCATCCCTGACAGCGAGCCTGCTATCCCTACTGAAAGCACGTTTTTTAATGCGGAGAAGATATACACGGGCCATATCCAGTTTTCAGAAATCATGAGCATGCCGTCGAGGAACAGGAAGAGCGCAAGGTTCCTGTTTATGGACAGGCTTGTGTCTGACAGCCTGAATTTTATGGAGCCCCTGTATTCCTGAAGCATGAACAGCGGGGCAAGCGAGAATATTATCATAAAACTTACTAGCAAAAACAGGGCGCCGAAGCCTGCGGAGGAAAGGAGCAGCCCGCCAAGAAAAGGCGCAGCTATGCCAGCTACATGTATAGAGGAGTAGAGAATGCCTATCTCCTCGCCCTCGTGTATCTCGTCAGAATATTTCACGAACTCGGCGTTTATAAGGGTCCAGTAAATTGCACCGGAGAATCCGAAGAGCGCCCCAAGCCCTGCAAGCACAAGATACTCTATGCCGCTTCCTGCAACATTAAGGCCGAATTTTGGGTCTAGGAGTGCAACCATGCCTAAAAGCAGTATGAGGGTAGGAGACCTCCAGAATATTGTGAACTTGAAGCCCTTCCTTGCAGCAATGCCTGCTATGAGCGGGGATGCAGCGCCCTCAACCAGCCACTCTATTATTGCAAAAAATATAACGGAAGTTATGCTGAAGCCTGCTATGAGAAGGTAAATTGGTATGAATATTGCCACAAGGGCCATGGCAAAAGTAAGGAGTATTATGTTGAGGTAAATCTCTCCGAGTTCTTTCTTTATCCTGAAGACACTGTGGAGTATGTGGCCGACACTGCCGTATCTCATGGGAACCTTATGGAATAATTGTATTGGAGGATATTTATTACAAAACGGGCGGCGATAGAAATCTCAGAAGGGGAGAAGCAAATCAGTACTTCATCACTTCCCTCTTTATTGTGAAGTCCCTTATGTTGAGCTTATGCCTGATGTAGTTCCAGCCAGTCATCGGGTTGGATTCGCCGCATGTGAAGACGCGTATGGTCATGCGGCCTATGTCCGCAAAAGAATGCGTGTAAACAAAGCTCTGGTCAACCATGACCATGCAGATTGCGCCGGGCGGCGTGATGTCACCGCACCTGTAGCTTGCAGAGGCCCTTATCTTCATGCCCATTGTGTGCGCGGCCTCTGTGAGGGTCTCAAAAATCAGCTCGTCATTGACGCATGTCTCAAAGGGGACATTCTTTGCGTTTATAATGAGCTCTTCCTCGTTATAGCCTTTGTGCCTTTTCAGCAAAGCGCTTCCGGACAACGACGTTTCTTCCATCTCTCCCCACGTGATTCAGAAATATTATAGCAATATCTATATTTTATAATCAGTATTTAAATATTTTTTGTGCCTCCGCGGTTTTCATGCAAGCCTGCCATGCGCCCTGCTGTGTCCTGCCTTCTCAAACCACACGTCAACCTTCTTTCCTCCAAATTCAACAGACCCCTTCAGGGCTTTCGGCCCCGTGAAATGTATCTTTGTTGCGCCAACGCCGATTTTTATCTCTCCAGCCCTTCGGTGAAGGAAGGCGCTGGTCTCTTCGTCTGTATGAAGCCAGAGCTCTATAGGGTCCTTTACGAGCAGCCTGTGCTCCTTCCTCATAATCTGTATGCCCCTCTGCAGTTCCCTTATGAAAGTGTCGTCCTCCGCCACTTCGCCTAAGACAACCCTGAATCCATCAAACTCCCTGAACATGGTTTCCCTGACTGGCTTTTTTGCATTAACCGATATCTTTTTTGCATTAGCTATAAGGCATAGCACCCTGTTAAGCTTTACTGCGGCTGCCCCAATCTCTTTGTCCTGTGCCTCTATCCAGACCTCCGACAGCGGCCATCTGAGTTTTATGCCATCCTCTTGCCTAGCTGAGTTTATGCCCTCTGCAATTATCTTTATCTTCTCCATCTGCCGCTCAAGGCTTGGCTTTATCAGCTTCTCTTCAGGCACCGGCCACTGCGCAAGATGGACAGGCCCGGACCCCGTCTTCTGGTACATCCACTCTGAAATGAAAGGCGTGATTGGCGCCAGCAGCCTCAGGAGAATTTCAAATGCATAGACAAGCGAATGCCGGCATGCTTGTTTGTCGTGGCCTCCATACCAGGGAGATGCCCTGTCCCTCACAAGCTTAACATACCATCTGGAGAAATCATTAAGGACAAAATCTACAAGGGACCTGGAAGCTGAATGGAATCTGAAATTCTCAATGTCTTCGGTCACAGACTTGGCAAGAGAATTGGCCTTTGATATGAGCCACTGGTCTTCTGGCTTCAGTTTTTGTTGGAAAAGGTCGGGGAGATGCTCTTTAAGGATT
>CAYUWT010000145.1:943-2925 GCA_964448625.1 uncultured archaeon | reverse complement strand
TTTTAGTTTAAGAGTGCCTTCCTTGTCAAGCAAAACCTTTGTGTGCTGGTAAGCAACCTGGTATTTCCTTATCAGCTCGTTGTCGAAATCCTTCGTTTCGGGGTCATTATAGTGCACCTCGAAACCCACAACATCGCCATAATCCATCTCGTTGAATGCCGCCAGTATTCCAGGCCTTTCGGAATTGCATATCGGGCACCAGTTGGCGCGGAAATTGAAAAACACCAACTTTTCCCTTGAGAGCTGCTCATAGGTAGAGGGGTCATAGCGGTAATAATTGCTTGCCAGCTTCTCCGCTTTTGCTTCCATCACAGCCCCGCTTTCCGCTTCCTTTTCCATCATTGCGCTTTCGTTCTTCTCCATCATTGAGCCTTCTTTCCCTTTTTCCATCATCGAATTTCCCCCTGACTGTGAAAGGCAGCCTGAGGCAAAAACAACAGCCGAGAGGAGGAGTATCGGAAGGATGCTGGAAGCAGGTTTCATAGATTAAGGGGGTTAAGCTCTGTATATAAAGGTTTTCCCAGATTCCCTCGCAGATATTGAACAGCACTTAAGTGGCAGACAGTTCAAACTCATGCAGACGCAAGCATGTTCAATTCATTTTCCAGTTTTTTCAAATTGTCCTGCAATTTAGTGGTCTCATCTCTGATAAAAATAGATGCAGACCTTCTTATTTTCTGGCTTCCTGTCAATTCGGTGAAATTTTTATAGTATCCAAAAAAACCATCTGCCTGGTCAGCCATAAATCTAAGTTCAAAGGGGCCATGGTGACTGATATACATTCTTGCAATCCTGTCGGCCTGCAGAACATCTTCCCTACCAGGCGATATTCTTAAAAACTCAGTCAGATGTTCAACATAGTTTTGATGGATTTTAATTAAACCCTGCAATGCCGATTTGTATCTGGATTCCAGGTCAGGCCTGTCTTTGGAAGCGGCCATCACTTCTGAGAACCCATTTTCAGCGTAAGGCCACATTGTATAATCAAAACCGGAAACAATATCGTACCAAAAATTTTTCAAGCCCATGTACCCATTCTGTAAAAACTGTACAGGACTCACAATTACACCCTGTTTTGTAGTCATACGTCTTTTTTAAAAATAAGTTTTTTAAACCTATAATCCGCATTTTCCAATAGTTTCTCACATTCATTCTCAACGATGCGGGACCCATTTAACCCAGCCCGCCAAAATTGTTACTGATGATACCTACAGAGAAAGTCCTCAAAAGGGCCCTCACCCTTTCCATTGCAGGCACGAGAGGAGGGGTGGTGAGGCTGAGAATACTGCTCATGCTGAAGGAAAAGCCGCTCAATACAAATGAGATATCAAAGCTGCTTTCAGTTGATTACAAAACAGCCCAGCACCACGTGCGCGTCCTTGCAAAATCCGGCCTTGTGGTTTCCGCAGGCAAGAGATATGATAACGCTTTCATGCTTTCCCCTTTCCTTAGAGCAAACAAAGAAATACTTGAGGAGATCGCTACAGATGTGGGGAAAAGCGGATAAATAGGGGGGAGTATTATTAACCATGGAACCCTTGAGCGCTGCGCTGCACGGGATAAACATACTGCTTATTATTGGCCTCCTTTACCTCTACGGACAGAACTACCTGAAGATGAAGTCCAAATACACGGTAGGGCTCATGGTTTTTGCCGCCCTCTTCCTCATCCAGAGCGCCATGGGGCTTTATTTTGAGGCCTCAATGGTAATGTATTCTTCGCCTGATGCAAACATGGCTGCAACCCTCCTTGAAGCGGTGAAGACCGTGGGCTTTGCTGTGCTGCTTTGGATTAGCTGGGAGTAGCGGGAAATTAATATAAATCCACTCCGCACTGTATTTGTTATGGCAAAATTCATGTTCAAGGGTATGGAACTGGAGAAAATAAAGGGGATGAGCACTGAGGAATTCCGGGAGATTGTCCCCTCAAGGCTCAGGAGGAGCCTCAGGAGAGGATTTAAAAAGCACCAGAAGGCCCTTCTT
>CAYUWT010000145.1:0-933 GCA_964448625.1 uncultured archaeon | reverse complement strand
GAATCTGTGCAGCGCAACCCCTCGAAATTCCACCGCACAAAGTCAAGGGAGATGGTAATAGTTCCGCAGCTTCTGGGGGTCAAGCTGGGGGTTTACAACGGGAAGGAATATGTTTCTCTCGAGGTAACCCCTGAGATGCTGGGCCACAGGCTGGGGGAGTTTGTCCCCACATGCAAGCCTGTAAAGCACAGCGCGCCAGGTTTCGGAGCGACAAAATCCAGCAAGTTCATACCGCTCAAGTAGCGTTAATTTGGAGCATCTTAAGCAATTTAAAGTTTAGCTATAATGAACACGTAGTGATAAAAGTGAGAGAAATGTATAAGACCACCAACAGATTATTATTTTGGTATTCTGCATTTCTTGCTCAACGGATAGACAGTGAAAGCGGGGATTTGCGTGTTGTAGATAGCGTTGTTGCTTTCCATCAATATAGAGTCGGAAATCGCACACCCCAGGAAACAATAGTGCCTGGATATTATGTTAAGGAACTGACACAGAGGAGTGGCTACCGAAGAATAGGGGTGGAGCCTATACCCAAAGAAAAACAGCCGGAAGTGGCAAAATCTCTCAAGAAAGCCGGATGCTTTGAGCCATTTTCCTTTTGGTAATATTGATTATATTTCTAGGCTCAGCTTTATTACTTGCTGATTGGAAACACTATAATATGGAGAACAAGAACCTCTTTGCGCTCGGGATAATCCTGGGCGTCCTGGCATTTTTTGCGGGCCCGTTTTTCGCGGTTCTCATACTCCTTATCAACCATTTTGTAACTGCCAAAAGGCTGCCGAAGGATTATGGGAATGCGGCGCTCCTGTGGATACTGCCTCTGATTGCAGTCATTGTCAATCTTATAATTTTGCTGCTGATGACGGAGATGCTGGCTTCTTTATTGCCGCAGCCGGAAGCGCTGCAGAATGAAGGCTGATTTGGGCA
>CAYUWT010000144.1:0-2936 GCA_964448625.1 uncultured archaeon | reverse complement strand
CTGTATGACCGCCCACTCCCCCCTTTCGCTGAAAATGAAAACATGGTGGTAGAGCTGGTATCCGTCCTGAACAGCTGCCGTGTCAACCTTCGCGGCCATCCTGCTCGCATATATCAGTTCCTTTTCTTTTTTATACGGGATGGAAAAAGGGCCGGCAAACCTCCCTATCTCTTCCGGGGTTTTCCTTGAAACCCTGCCCTTCCCGCCGCACACAGCAACTCCAAGCTCTGTTTTCAGCCCCTCCTTTAAGGCCCCGCAAACAGTGGTGGTAAGACCCGAGCTGTGCCAGTCGAAACCAAGAACGCAGCCGAAGGACTGGAAGAAATAGGGGTCGGAAAGCCTTTTCAAAAATTCATCATGGCCGTGCTCATAGATAATCGCTTCCCCTATCGCCCCTGCAAGCAGCCGCATCCTTTTGAAAAGCCATGGAGGGCAATGTCCGGTATGGAGCGGGAGGTCTGCAATGCCTGTCCTCATTTTAATCACTGAACTGCGGACTGTTAAAAAGGTGAGGTGAGCGAAAGGCCGGAAGGGCCGCTAGAGATATTGATATCATCCAATGCGAAAACGGTGAAATCTCTTTTTTCACAGTGGGAAGTGTATTTAAATTCAATCACGCCACTATCTAACCATGGATGTCCAGATACCATTGCCGATTGTCATAGCCAAGGAAGGCAGGTGGTTTGTCGCAACCTGTCCTGTGCTGGACATAGCCACGCAAGGCAAAACAGAAGAAGAGGTGAAAGAAAACATGGAGGATCTGATTAGTGAATATTTTAAGGATCCTGATACGGCCAAGCCTGAAATTAAGGCCATAATGACAGTTTCCTTGACAAATATTCCGGTAAAGGTTCCGGAGAGTGTTCTTCATGGGAAAACTCCGTCCACTGCCACAACATAGGATTATCCAGATTCTCAAAGGCAACGGCTTTCATGAAGTGAGGTCAGGCAAGCACATAACATTCAAAAAGACCAAGGACGGCAGGGTTCTTACCACATGGGTGCCTCACCATAAGGAAATAACAGTCTTTGTCCTGAAATATATAATCAGGCAGACTGAAAAGCCAAGAGAGGAATTTGAATGATATATTCCACCGCACATCCTCTTCAGACTTGAGCTGTTTGCAGATAAAAATCTGTGGTGGATGGAAGGCCGGAAGGGCCGGTAAAATTACCCGAACCTTAAGGTCCGGGACAGTTTAATAGACCCAAATCCTAGCTTGTATGAGGCAATCGTAAATCATGTCGCAAAATATGGGCTGCACACATATTTGAATATGTAATTTATGCGTGCTGCCCATATAAAATAGGCTTGCAGAAGGCAACGAGGCTGATACCTCCCAGTTTGCCCTTTATGTCCTAATATCGGACAACTCTATAGTTCTTGATTTTCTTCTTATATCTTTTCTGCAGAGGCGAAAGTCTTGCCCCTCCCGTTTTCACCTCAATCGAAACATTTCTTCTGCCCTTACCTGTAATAGGGTTGCCTTCTGTTATTATAAAGTCTCTGCCTGTAGGGCTTCTGCGAGGATTTTGGCCCCGCAATTCTGCGCTCGCAGCAAATGCTGTCTCTCCCCACTTTCCTCGGGTCCTGCTCTCTAGTAGTGTTCGCCTCTTCTTTGCTTTCCTGATTTCGTCAAAAAGCCCCATTGATATCAATTGAAGTTTGTGTAACCTTCTATTTAAGCATTTGTTGGTCCATTTACTCGCAAAACAGAATCTGCA
Organism: uncultured archaeon; assembly: GCA_964448625.1. GTDB lineage: Archaea > Aenigmatarchaeota > Aenigmatarchaeia > QMZP01 > QMZP01 > CAYUWT01. The sequence continues at coordinate 1,211 of CAYUWT010000144.1, read as the reverse complement.
TATGATGAAATGTCTTATTCTGGTTAATCCCTCCCCATCGCCATCACATATATCCCTGCTGCCATCAAAAGGCCGCCTGCTATCTGTAGCTCTGTAACTGCCTCCCCTATAAAAGCCAATGCGATGATGGCCGCGAAGAAAGGTGTGGACAGCTCAACCATGCCGACCTCTGCTGTTTTCATCCTCTTCAGGCCCTCATAATACAATATGTAGCCGCACCCGGTCACTATTCCCAGCAGCGCAAGCAGGGGACTGAATGCAAGCTGGCCGGTGAAAGCAAGCAAAGGGATGAAAAACAGGGAAGCCAGCAGCATCCTGACAGAGACGATTTCCGCGCTGGTGAAAGACCTTGAAAGGAGCTTGCCCACTATGGCGGTGCAAGCCCAGAAAATGGTGGATATGAGAACGGCTAAATCCCCGAGGTTGCCTATCCTCAGTGAGGTAAGGTTCTCTATGGTGCGCGAGCTGATGATCACAACTGAAAATGTCAGCAGCAGGCCGCCTGCAATGTCTGCTCTTGTTATTCTCTCCCTGAGGAAATATGCCCCCATGAAAGCAATGAAAAGAGGCTGCATATGGGCTATTAGCGCGGCGTTGACTGCATAGGTCATGCTGAGGCCGAAAAAGAACAGCAATGGCGCTATGATGGCCCCCATCAGCGCCACGAGCAGGAAGCGCTTCACATCTTTTCCTTTTATTCCGGCAAGGCGCGGGATTTTGAAACCTTCCCTGAAAAGGAAGATGGAAAAAACTGCAAGGAAACCGAAAACAGCTTCAGCTGCTGTTAATTGCAGGTAATTGTAGGATGACAGCAGGGCCTTTGCCAGCACAACCATTGAGGCCCATATCACGCTAGCAACAAGCATTATGGCTATGCCCTGGTGCTTCCTGTCCATCAGATATCCTGTTTTTGGAAGTAAAATACTATCGGGTAATCTCCCTACCCTTCACAAACCCGTAAAGCTCTTTCGCTTTCTTGTTTCGTTCGAAGTGCTCCCTTATGGGCTTCACCATCCCGTCCAGATAGCCAGAGACAGCGGGTTTTAAGTCAGCGGGGTGGAGCTTCCCTTCCCTGAAAGCGGATTCCAACTCCCCGAAAGAGCCAAAGCTCACTTCCCCTCCAAACTTCTTCGGCCTTTCGACAACAATTTCCTTGTACTGCCTGAAAATCATCTGCTGGCAGTATTCGAGCACGGGGTTGTTTTCTATGT
>CAYUWT010000143.1:0-2944 GCA_964448625.1 uncultured archaeon | reverse complement strand
TAACTATTTAAGTATTTAAAGTTTCTTAAAGTAATCAAAAATATCAAGGATTTGATGATAGGGGTAAGCGGAGTTTTCCGGTTTTTATGACAAAGAAAATATGGGGCTTCAGAACTCCCCCTTCATCTCCCTGAACTTTGCGGGGTCTGTCTTGCCCTGGGCAAAGTCTGCTCTCCCTCCGCCTGCGCCTCCGCACATGCTGCAGACCTTTTTCAGGATTTCTGCTGCATTCTCACGCTTGCTCATAACCACAAGGTCCCCGCTTTCATTTGCCAAAATGACTGTGAGGCCGCTGTCCTTTTGCATTAACGTGCCGGCTGTTCTTATCAGATCCTTCCTTGTGCCTTTTATCATTTCAGCTACCCTTCCCTCCTTCGCTTTCCCAAGCAGGCTATTCGACTCCTTTCCGGCAAGCTGCTCAGCCATCCTTTCAGCTTCCTTGTTTGCCGTTTTCCATAATAAGAAGAGCTGCTCACAGGCCTGCTCAAGCGTTGCAACCCGCTTTGCTTTGCGGGAGGTTTTTGGGGCAGAGGTTATATCATTGGCGAAGCGCTCAACTGTGGGCCATACCTGGTCTGAGGGAACGCTCAAAACATCCCCCGCGCTCTTCAGCTGCCTGAACGCCTCGCGTGGGTCAGCAAGCTCTTTTTCAAGCTTTTTCGGTATTGAAAAGCCAAGATTTTTGAAGGCCGCAAGAATGCGCGCAGCATCTTCCTTTTTCTTCTGAAGGAACTCGTCCGCACGTTTGCCGGCAACAATCTCTATCCTGTTCACCCCGTCTTTTATCCTGTCCGAGCCGATAATAACAAGCTTCCCAATCTCCTTCGTATCGCCTGTGTGGGTCCCGCCGCATGCCTCTATGTCGAAGCCCTGAATCTCTATTATCCTGAGCTGCTTTGAGGGAACTATCCCCCCCTGATAAATCCTGAGGCCATACCTCTGCTCTGCTAAAGGGCGGGGCATGATATGCCTTCTTACAGGGAGGGATTTGGCTATAATGCTGTTTGCAAGCGCTTCTATCTTTTCAAGCTCCTCCCCGGTGAATGCTTTGTAATGTGTCAGGTCAAGGGAAGCCTTTATTTCGGTTTTGCTGCTCCCTTCCTGCCATATATGCTCCCCTATAATTTTCCTCGCTGAGCCGTTGAGCACGTGTATTGCGGTGTGGTGGCGCATGATATCCATCCTCTTTTCCATATCAACCTTTGCCCTCACCACCTGCCCGGCAAAGAAAACGTTGTCCGCAACCCTGTGGAAAACGAGCCCGTTGCGCTTCTGCACATCAATAACCTTCACATTTTCCATCTCCCCGGTATCGTGCATCTGCCCGCCTCCGGTGGGGTAGAATAATGTGCGGTCAAGCACAATATACTCTCCCCTGCTTGCTATGACCTTTGCTGTAAACTCCCCTCTCTCCCCGTCCTCATAGTAGGCTAGTTGTGTAGGAGTAAGGTGCTGCAATGATGCTGCAATATCATCGAGCTCGTCATTCCTTGGCGCAGGCATCGAGCGCAATGCGGTAAGCCTCACATAAAAGTCCTGCGGGATTTCTACTGCCCTGGAAAGCTTCTTGGATTCCGTTTCTATGATTTCGGGGGTTATCCCATGGCTCTGGTAGAGTGTCACCAAAGAATCCGTGGGGGGGTTGGGGGGCAGCTTTGCTATTATCTTGGAAGCGTTGCTGAGGGTTTCCTTATGCCGCGCACCCTCGGCTTCTATTATCCTGCCGAATGCATCGAGGCTCTTTGAAAGCTCAGGATACATGGGCGCAAGGTGCTTTGCGTGTATGGAGGCTATCTTTTCAAGGGTGAAGTCAAAGCCGAACTCCTCAATGAATCCCATAGCCCTGCGGAGTATAACGCGCAGGTTGTAGCCTCCGCCCACATTGGAGGGTATTGCCCCGTCAGCCAATGCAAACAACAGGGTTTTCGTGTGGTCAGCTATCGCATATATCGCAGCAAGCGGGTTCACGGTTTTGTCCAGCTCTTCTGTTGTAATACCCAGCTTTTTCGCTATCATCTCTTTTGTCCTGCTCCTGGATACTGCTCCCTCGAAATCAAGGCTGCCTGCAAGCAAAGAATATTTCAGATACAGTTTGGAATCCTTCAGGCCTGCCTTCCTTTTCATATACTCGATTGCAGGGCCGAAAACCGCATCATAACTGGAAGGCGTTCCGCTTGAAAGCCATGCGAACCTCTCGAGACCTGCACCCATGTCAATGACCTTCTCTTTCATTTCTGTATAGCTGCCAGCATCCCCCATGAATTCCGTGAAGACGGCATTGCCGAGCTCAAGGCCGTGGGCGAAGTATTCGAGGGAGGGGCCGAATGCATTGGGCCCCATCCAGACATCCTCCCTGAAGGTTATCTCGTTCTCCCTTATCCTGAAAACCTCCGTCAGCAGCCTGTAGTCAAGCTCTATGCACCTGTCCTTCCAATATCCTGCTTTGCCGCCAAATATCGAGGTCTGCTGCACCATCACAAAGCTTGTGTAATGCCTGCCTGTAACGCCTACATTGGGTATGTCGTTGAACCTGATGGATAATTGGGGGAGAATGACAGGGTTGGCAGGCACCTCGAAAACAGTCTTCTTCCCGTCAAGCCTCTGGAAGGCGACTATGCCCGCAATGGTGAAATAAAGCCCCGGAAACCAGCGGCATATCACCGGGTAGCGCGGAACGGAGGTGTGGCCATTCCTTACAAAAAACCTCTCTATCTCCTTCCATGTCCCTACATAATCCAGCCTCCTGCCGGTCACTTTTTTCCCGATAAAGCTGTATTCTGCGCAGCTGCTGTCCCCGCACACATCTTTTCCCCTGTCCGGAGTCCAGAAATGCTTGCGGCAGCTGACACAACGCCTGCGGACAAAGCCTTTCTCCGCGAAAAGCCTTACCCTGTAATACTTCTCATGGTCCGCTGAAAACAGCTCCTGCAGCTTTTCTTTCATA
>CAYUWT010000142.1:0-2953 GCA_964448625.1 uncultured archaeon | reverse complement strand
ATAACAATGTTATTGAAATTCACATGAATCTGTGCTAAAAATCACCTTAATAACACCGTTAATTCCACATGAAATGAAGGTGTGGGTGAACTGCACATGAAATCACGGTCCCCCCTAAATATAAATATGTGAAAGGGAGAGATATTATGGAGAGGGGTATTGAATTCCTCAGAAAAGCATTTGACAAAAAAGGATTCATACGCGTGAGAGTAAGGGTGAAGAAAGGGAAGAAAAACAAGATAAGGAATATAAGACTGAGTTCTACTGATAATGCTTTTATCCTTCATATCAAAGAGGAACTTATTTCACTGGGGATAAGGCCTGTTATTTACAAAATTGGCAGGAGTTATTGTGTGGATATTGAAGGAAAGGCCAAGCTGGAAAGGTTTTCACAGTTCATTGGATTTTCAGATGAAGGAAAAAAGCGGCAGCTTGAGGAAGCGCTCAAGCCTCTTTCACTTCAAGGAGTGTAAAGGCATGTGAACTGCATATGAAAGTAAGGTCCCCCCTAAATGTATGATAGTGAAGTTCAATTTCCCATTTTCATATACCGAGATAGAACAGGATGAGCGGCAGCATCAGAATACCCATGCAGTTGCTCCTCTTTACTCCGAACAGCGGTGCAAGGAGGCCTATTGAAGTTGAGGCAAAGAGTATTATGAAGCCCAACGGCCCTGCAAGAAGCCATGTCAGGGAAATGAGTAGGGCTATTGTGAATACTGTGAGCTTTTTATAATTGATTCTTGCAAGCCGGTTTGCTACACTGCTTGTGAGGGTTATGGTAAGAAGGAACGCTATGCCTGCGGCAATGGCAGCGCTTCCGATGAGCAACAGAAGGGTTTCTGGTGAAACCTGGCCTATAAGCCTGTCAACTGCAACAGCAGCGCCGGAACGCGCACGGCCTATTGTGTGGAGAGACAAGATGGAGAAAAGGGCAACAGCAACGTTTATGCCCCCTATTGTCATAAGGAATTCCCTGTCGCTATCAATTCTTTGCATAATAAATTTGCCGGATAGCCTTTTGCTAAGTTTGCTCAGGAAAGACCTGAAGGAAAGCTGCTGCGCAAGGACTGCAGCTTCCGCAGCCCCCATGCCGGGCAGCGTTCCGAGCAAAGAGCCTGAAAAAAGGCCCTTTAGCGTGGCAGAGGATATGAACCGCTTGCCAAGCGGGGAGGTTTTAAGCGTCTGCTTTGGTATGAAAGAGCTGCTTCGGAGGGATAACAAAAGGGTGCTCATGCCGAAAAGCCCTGTGAATGTGACGAAAAGCATGCTCTCATCAGGCAGCAAAGGCAGCCGGAACTGGACAAGGCCGAGCAGGCCTGAAGCCATGAAGATAAGGGAGGCGGCAAGCTTTCCCCAGCCTTTCTCAGGGATTATCATCACAGATGCAACTGCAATAAGGACTGCAGCTATATTAGGCCTTATTGCCGCATACATAGGCGGGATTAAGAGAATGAAGGCTGGTGAAAGCAGAACGGCCGCGATGATTGCTGTGAGGCCGCCTGCTGCTATAAGGTAGACAGCCTCATATCCCCTGCCTGCAAGCAGAAGCTTGTGGCCGGGGAGTATTGAGAGTGCTGTCTCGGGGTCCGGCGCTCCAAGGAATATGGATGGTATGAAATCGAAGAATGCGTGCGTTATGGCCATGGATACTATTGCTATGGAAAGGAGGAGGGGATTTGAATAGCCTGCCAGGCTGGCAAGGAGTATGCTTACAGTGTTCACATGAATGCCGGGCGCGAGGCCTGTGAAAATCCCGAGCCCTATCCCGAAAAATATGAAAAGCAGGATGTCTAACATGAATCAACCGCCGTATATTATCTCAAGCGTGCCAGAGCCTTCGGGGTATTCGGCCAGCCTGCCGGCGGCGCAGGCATAACCTCCCTGCTTCAGGCTGTAAAGATTCGTCCCTGTATTGTTGAGCCTTATTGCCGTTGAGTTGAAGACTGCTACGTTGATGTTTCCGTAACCGTCGGATAATGTGAAAAATATGTGGCCCTTTGAAACCCTCTTTGACTCGATTTCTCCGCAGACCTTGACTGCCTTCCCTATGTCGCGCATGCTGAGCCTGTCTGTAGGTATGGAGGCTGTGGAAAGCGTGGTTGAGGCTATATAGACAAGCGCAAGACCCAGAATTGAGCAGAAGACTGCTGCGTATTTGAGCGTGGCCTCTTTCATAGCTGCTAGGCTTCCATGGTTTTCAGCTTTGCCACTATGTCCTCAACCTTCTCGAGCCTGCACAGGGCAAGCGGTATGTTCTCAACCTCTGCTATCCTTTTCGCAATCTCGTCCACCTCATCGAGACCGTGCAGAACCACAAGCGAAGGCTTGAGGTTCGCAATCTTTATGGCCACCATTGGCGAGCGGCCTGTGGTGACCTTGGTGAAGATAAGGGCTCTCTGGGTTGTCCTGCCGTAGAGCTTTATGAGGTCCTGGAAGCTTGCCTCTGTTATGGCCTTGACTGAATCGATTACTGTGTAGCCCCAGACCTTCCTGTCCTCGCCTTTCGTAAGCAGGTCGGCCTTTATGATGCTGCAGAACTCCTCTGTGCCTATATCTTTGTCGAATTCCTTGATATCTATTATAGCGGTGAGTGTGACCTTTGGGGTATCCTCCCTTGCAAAGCTCCTGATTACCTCCCCTCCCTTGTCGCTGTCTATCTTCAGTACGGTGTTCACGTAGCGCTTGATTATGTTTATCCCCGGAGACTTGCGCCTGCCGGATTCGTAGTCGCTTATCACGGAGGACATTATGCCAAGCTCCTGGGCAAGCCTCTTCTGGGAGATTTTGAATATGGTGCGCCATTTCCTGAGGACCTTCTCCGGGTTCTTGGAAAGCACTATCTCGCTTGCAATCTCCTTCGCAAGCCTCTGGCTGGCCGAATCAAGGTCCTCTCTGGCATCTGTCGAATCCATACTCCTGATTGTTCGGCGATTATAAATGTTTTTATAAC
>CAYUWT010000141.1:0-3014 GCA_964448625.1 uncultured archaeon | reverse complement strand
GGTTAAATTTTCCGCTATCATGAGGCTACATTACCAAGCCTTATATAGGGGAGGAAACAAATAATATGCAGAAATCTTTTTAAATCTTTCCGTGTGCAAAAAATGAGTTGCAAGTGCCCGATGTGCGGTACCTTCGGCAGGAGGTTTGACATAGATGAGCAGACCTTCCGCTGCCCCAACTGCTATTCAGTTTATTCAGAATTCGGGCTTGTGCTTGATTCTGCAAAGGAACTGCAGGACCACTGCGCTTGAGACTTTAATCGCGATAGCCAGCCTGCACGCGGAGATCCTTCGCTTTCTCAAAAAATTTCGCAGCCTGTTGTGATCTGACTGGTTCAGCGATGCGCGGCGATAATTCCCAGTTTCCTTCTCCGATAACACTGTCCATGTATCTTTCCAAAACGCCAACAAGGCAAGAATAGATTTCACCAATATCATTAATCGCTTTTGCCGGATATGCCCGTGCGCGGTTTACCTCATCAGCAACCTCTCCATAAGTTGGCCCTAAATCTGCCATCTGCTATATGAAAAAACCGAATTTATATACGTTCCACATATAATTAGTAATTCATTTGTGAATGGTGCAAAGGGAATGGCTGAAAAAGACCTCTCGCAGGCAGTCCAGGAGCTGATGACCCGGCTGGAGCAGATAAGAAACATGGGGATAGTGGCACATATAGACCATGGGAAGACCACTTTGTCGGACAGCCTGCTTGCAGGTGCAGGGATGATATCCGAGGAGCTTGCAGGCAAACAGCTGGCGATGGACTTCGACCCGCAGGAGCAGGAACGCGGGATAACAATCTTTGCGGCAAACGCAAGCATGGTCCATGAGTACGAGGAGAAGGAATACCTGATCAACCTCATTGACACCCCCGGGCACGTGGATTTCGGCGGGGATGTCACAAGGGCAATGAGGGCTGTTGACGGGGTCATACTTGTTGTCGACGCGGTGGAGAGGATAATGCCCCAGACGGAGACTGTGCTGAGGCAGGCGTTGAGAGAAAGGGTAAAGCCTGTCCTCCTGATAAACAAGGTTGACAGGCTGATAAGGGAGCTCAAGCTTAGCCCGGAGCAGATAATGGAAAGGTTCAAGGATATCATAAGGGAAGTGAACATGCTCATCCAGAAATATGTGGAGCCGGAGTTCAGGGACAAGTGGCTTGTGAATGTGGAGACCGGGACTGTCGCCTTCGGCTCAGCGCTCAGGAAATGGGCTGTGAGCATTCCGGTGATGAAAAAGACCGGGATGGGCTTCAAGGAGATAATACAAATGACCGAAGCCGGGCAGGACGCTGAGCTTTCCAAAATGATGCCAATCCACCAGGTGCTGCTTGACATGGTCGTGCACCATTTGCCCAATCCCCAGCAGGCGCAAAAATACAGGGTGCCCAAGATCTGGCAGGGGGATATGGCAAGCCCTGTGGGGCAGGTCATGCTGGACTGCAAAAAGGAGGGGCCGCTTTTTGCTGTCGTCACAAAGGTATACCCGGACCCACACGCAGGCTATGTGGCGACAGCGAGGATATTCTCCGGAAAGATATCCAAGGGGCAGGATGTTTACATAATCGGCCCGAACAAGAGTGAAAAGGTGCAGTTAGTCTCCATTTACAGGGGAGCTAAAAGGATAGCGATGGATGAGGTCTACGCGGGAAACATAGTGGGCATTGTAGGGCTGTGGGACGCGTTCTCTGGAGCCACCATATGCGACCCGGACAACATAGTAACGCCTTTCGAGGAGATAAAGCACATATTCGAGCCTGTTGTTACGCGGGCTATAGAGCCCAAAGACCCGAAGAGCCTTGCGAAGCTCATTGAGATTCTGAAAAGGATTGGGAGGGAAGACCCTACCCTGAAAGTCACGATAGACGAGGAGACTGGAGAAACGCTTGTTTCCGGGCTGGGGGAGCTGCACATTGATGCGAAGGTTGTGAGGAAGATACAGGATTCCGGGATACAGATAACCGTCAGCGAGCCGATTGTTATTTACAATGAAAGCGTCAAAGGGGCCAGCGAGCCCATCGAGGGGAAGAGCCCCAACAAGCACAACAGGTTCTACGTGGTTGTTGAGCCGCTTGAGCAGGCAGTACTCGGGGAGATGGTTGCGGGCAACATACCCGGCAATTATGAGTTCAAGAAGAAGGATGTTGAGCTGCAGAACAAGCTGGCCGGGCTGGGCTTTGAAAGGGATGAATCGAAGAAGATAAAGCTCATACATAACCGCTGCATGCTCATAGATTCCACGAGGGGCGTTACTGCGATACTGGAGGTGATGGAGATGGTCAAGGAGGCCTTCACTGAAGCTGTGGATGAAGGCCCTCTCGCGAGGGAGCCCTCAGTGGGAGTAAAGGTGAAGCTTGTGGATGCGAAGCTGCATGAGGATGCCATACACCGCGGCCCCGCGCAGGTAATACCTGCTGTCAGGAGGGCCATAAGGACAGGCATGCTGAAAGCCATACCTTACATCCGCGAGCCCAAGCAGGTGATACGCATTGACGTTCCGGTCGAGCAGGTAGGTGGCGCCACCCGGGAAGTGAACAACCGCAGGGGGCAGATTCTGGAGATGAAGGATGAAAGGGGGCTGCAGATAATAATAGCAAAGCTTCCGGTGAGCGAGATGTTCGGCTTCAATTCCGCGCTCAAGTCATCCACCGCGGGTCTCGGATTCTTCTCCCTAATAGACATAGTCTACGAGCCGCTTCCCAAGGAGCTTGAGACAAAGGTTGTTGCAAAGATCCGGGAAAGGAAAGGGATAAAGGACATGATGGAAGGGGAAGAAGCTGAGTAGTAAAGAGCCAGCAACTTCGCCTCGCTTTAGCAGCATTCTGCATTCTCAACCAGCTGAACGGCTTTTCGGAAAGCAAACCAGTCATTCATCGCACAGCCCGCACCAAAGTTCGTGTAATTGTAGTTAGGCGTAATTCAGAATTCGGCAGTCCCCCGACCACCCACCCCTAGATTGAGAGGGGTTGCTTACGAAACTGAAAAATCCTTCGCTTAACCTTCCAACGAAA
>CAYUWT010000140.1:0-3084 GCA_964448625.1 uncultured archaeon | reverse complement strand
TTTGGCACAACTTGATGTTAATGGCGTGATCGGTTAATTATGTCCCACAGCCTACCGAAAGGCTAGAATATTATGTTCCGCGAGAATACAGGAGGGTTTTGCAATTCATATTCTCTGACGTATAATTTAGCGCTTCATTCGCCTTCCGCCGAACAAAAACATCAGGGGATTTAATTATAGCGGCCCCATAATTAATGATGAAACGCAAAAGGCTCAGTGGAGTGGCGGCAAACACAGTGTTTGTTGCGCTCATATTCATAGTGGCTGCAGGGATCACGCTTTCCGCTGTTCTGAATCCTGCTGTAAGCGCCTCGCTCGAAAGGTTCAGCTCATGCTCTGCCATAGCTGACGCGTTCAGGGAAACTTCGCAGGCCGGTGGGAGGGGAGGATTTGAGATACTGGAAGAGTTCGCCGCGCCGATGATTGCGGGGACAGCGCAAAAATCCGCTGCCGAGAGCGCTGCCCCAAGCCCTGACTACTCGAGAACAAACGTGCAGGTGGAGGGGGTTGATGAGGCGGATATTGTAAAAACGGATGGGAAATACATATACACACTGAGCGGCCATGTGCTGAGGATTGCTGATGCTTATCCTGCGGGCGGGGCTGAAATACTGAGCGAGACCGTATTTGAAAAATTCAGCCCGCAGGAGATGTTTGTTGATGGTGATAAGCTGCTGCTTTTCGGGAGCGGTTATGAACAAACGGGCTACCCTGAACCGATAATACAGGAAGGTCTGGAAAAAAGGTTTGCGCCTTCCATATATCCATACCCCTATACAAGGTCTTTTACCTCGGTAAAGGTATATGACATAAGCGACAGGTCTGGACTCAGGCTGCTTAGGTCCGTGGATTTTGAGGGGGGCTACCTTTCGAGCAGGAAAATAGATTCTGTTGTATACTTTGTGATAAATTCCTACCCGGATTACCGCATACTTGAGTCTAATGAAACTGAAAGGATAGTGCCGCAGTATCGCGATACATCTGAGGGGGCAAAGGCTGCGTTTGTGCCTTCAGCCGGGTGCGGCGAGGTTGCCTACTTCAAGCCCCTGGTGGCAAGGAACTTCCTCACAGCAGCTTCCATATCGATGGCTGAGCCTGATAGCGAGGTGAAGAAGGAAGTGATTGTCGGCTCGGGGCAGAATATATACGCCTCTCAGGAGAACCTGTATATAGCAGAGGCTGTCTACAGCTATATTCCATTCATAATGAAGGCTATACCGGACGGCGATACCAGCGAGAAAACGGTAATACACAAGTTTGCGCTGCAGAGCGGGAAGATAAATTACAAGGGCAATATGCAGGCGCCGGGGACCATCCTGAACCAGTTTTCCATGGATGAATACAAAAATCACTTCCGCATCGCCACTACAAAGAGGGCCGAAGTGTTCATGCCCGCTGTCGGAGAGGTTGAGGTCCCTGTTTCTACCAATAATATTTACATTTTCAATGAGCAGCTCAACATGAGCGGGAGGCTTGAGGGTCTTGCGCCGGGAGAGAGTATCTTCTCCGTGAGGTTCATGGGGGAGAGGGCGTACATGGTAACTTTCAAGAAAGTGGACCCGCTGTTTGTGCTTGACCTTTCGGACCCTTCAAACCCCGGTGTGCTGGGAAAGCTGAAGATACCGGGCTTCTCGGATTACCTCCACCCTTATGATGAGGACCACATAATAGGGGTGGGGAAGGAAGCGGTTGAGGTGAAGGAAGGGGACTTTGCGTGGTATCAGGGGCTGAAGATGGCGCTGTTTGACGTGAGCGATGTTGAGAATCCAAAGGAGGTTGCGAAGGTTGTCATAGGGGATCGCGGCACAGATTCCCCTGCCTTGCATAACCACAAAGCTTTCCTTTTCAACAGGGAAAGGAACCTGCTTGTTATACCGGTGCTGCTTGCGGAGATAAAGGGGGATAAGGAGGCTCTGCAGGGAAGTGAGTATGGGGAATATATTTACCAGGGAGCCTATGTTTACAGCCTCACCCCGCAGGATGGTTTTGTTCTCAGAGGAAGGGTAACGCATTTCGACAGCGATGAGGAGTTCAAAAAGAGCGGCTATTACTTCTATGGAGGGCCGCTCTCGGTGGAAAGGAGCCTTTACATAGGGGATGTGCTATACACGATATCGCAGGGCAAGATAAAGGCCAACTCGCTTGCGGATCTTTCCGAACTGAAGGAGCTGGTTTTCAAAAAAGCGGAGCAGCCATACTACGGAGGGATTGCGGAGGAAACTATTGCGGTGCCTCAAACGGCTGCTGTCCCAAGGACGGCTTCTTAAACCGCATGCTGAAAGGTTATGTATGGAGCACACACCACCACTCTTGTTTTTCTCGCTGCTTCTCATAGTGCAATCCGTCTCGGCAACCCCTCCAACACGTATTTGTGATGAAAAAATCACGGACAAAGAGTTTTATAAAAATGCCATGCTTTCCAACAACATAATAAAGCAAATCAACAACAAATTCGAAATTTATGAAATCTACGTTGATGACTGTTTTGTCGGCGGGCAGCTACGTATCACTGCGGTTTACAAGTTGCCAGCTGAGCTTTCTGCGAATAATATCTCTTATTCCTATGAACTGCTTTTGTCATATTCAAGGGATAGCCCATTGAGATGGGGTCTCTTTGGGGAGAAGGGATTGCTTACCTACGAAGCTGTGCTTAATGAAACAAAAAACATGATAGAAGATGTGGAAACAAACCCGAGGGTTATGGAATTCATTTCAAAACTTGGCCCCCTTGTAGGCTCGCTGGCACACAACACTGAATTGAGGACGGAAAACGGGCGGATAGAATACTCATTCAGTTCGGGGCAGGTGAGAGGATACCTGCTTCCCAACGCTCTGGAATGGAAACAATTCCCTGAGATTGAGATGGCCCACAAAATAATTGAAAAGCAGCTCCTCAGAGATGAGTTGGCGGACTGTATTATAGGAAAGGGGGAGAAGGTGGAAGAGGGCCATTCCTACACTCTGGCCCAGTTTCATGACAGTGATAATGAACCCTGGTATCTGAGGGTTGCATTAGTCTGTCAAGACAGAGTGGAAGAAGCTGTAGTTAATGTGAACCCTGACGGCTCTTATGAGCGGTTGGGG
>CAYUWT010000139.1:0-3154 GCA_964448625.1 uncultured archaeon | reverse complement strand
CCGCATGCAATATGAGCATAAAATGCGGGAAACTAAAGACATTTGTCTTAATATTTAATATTATGCATTTTTAAAGACAAAAGTCTTAATATGAGCATGAAGATAGAGAAGCATCTTGAAATACTCAGAGAGGTTGACGAAACCATAGCCCAGGCCCTGAGCTCAGGCAGCCTTTTGTCATACCAGAGAAGGATTATGGCAATGCTTTCCTTGGGCATCCAGCAGCTTGTTGAGATCCATTTCCGCCGCTTGCAGGTGATAAGACCGGGAACCCAGATAAAGCATGAATGGTTCGGAATGGGCAGCAGGAATCTCCGCACCAAGCTGGCAGCGGTTCTCACAACAGATATAGGAAAAGTGCCCAACATCTGGGAAATCATTGAACTGGCGCAAAGCGCAGAGGCGGAGAGGAACGACATTATTTACGGGTCTCCCCTGGCCGATGACCGGAAAATAAGGGAGAAGATAGACGCCTACCTCGAGATGAAAAAAATTATCATGGAGTCTTATGGAACACGATATTGAAATGAAGAGGTACGCGGCAGCCTTTGCGTATTTTCTGCTGAGGAACATGGAGAAAAACTGGATAGAAAAAATATGTCACATAATACTGTTCGGCAGTGTGGCGCAGGGCAGGGCAACAGGAAAATCCGATATCGATATATTTATTGACTCAAAAGCTCCCAAATCACGCCTGAGGCAGCTGGGAGCGGCTGTAAGAAGGGCGAAGGAGGAATTTTTGCTTTCCAAAGAAGCGCTTGCGTACAAAGCCAATGGGATAGCCAATGAAATCAATGTGATAGTGGGGAATCTTGCAGAATGGCATGAGATGAAAAAATCTGCATCCGCGGGAGGGATTGTGCTCTTCGGTCCGTATACAGGCGTTTTCCGCAGAAAGGGCCTCAGTGCACACATCCTGTTTTACTGGGAAGGTGCAGGAAAGAGAAGGGGCGCATTCCTCAACAAGATTTACGGATACACCTCAAAAGGGAAAAAGTACCATGGAATGATACAATGGCTTGGAGGGGCAAAAATAGGGAAAGGCGCGGCGCTGATACCCAGTGAAAATGGACAGGATTTCATGAAAATCCTGCAGTTTTACCAGATAGGCTATCGTGCATTAGAGGTTTTCGTCTGACAAGCCACAGACCTTCTTCCATCCAGATCTTCTTTGCAACCAAAGAAAGGGCATCGCGCATACCGGCGTCCAAAACTGACATGCTTGTGGTATCCAGCCTCTGCACGAAGTGCACAAAAGCATGCTGAATAACGCCCCTGTCAAACGTATTAACATGAACGCATTTAAAAATGGCTTTGGTATATACTGATTTCAAAACAAAACTGCATACATCAGCGTCCTGCATACCCCCTAAAGTCGGAAGGGGGTGTGCGACCTGGTGATGCCCCGTTGCCGCCTGTTATGTGAAGCCCAAGCAAAACCTTTCAGGCAGCCAAAAATCCGGGAATAAGGCGGCTGTGAACGGAAAATGATACAGCAGTTTTTGAAGAAAGCGGCTCCGCCCCTTATTCAATCAAAGCCACTGACTTAGCGGGTTGGACGTCTCTATGCTGTGACATGGGACGGAGTTTTCCCATGAAAAGCAACAGGGGGGCACCTGCACGAATACGTGAAGTAATGTTCTGTACTGCGTCAAAGCGAATTTATTAATTTCTTCGAAGCAGATAAACCCTATGGCGCGCATTTATATGAATCCGAAGGGGCTGACGGCCAATCCGGCTGATTACAAAGAGCAGCAAATGCATCTTTATGAAGCCCTTACCCTGCCGGGCAGGGTATGCTATATTGCAGGGGTGGGCTTTGTTCCTATCAACTCCTCTCAGTGGCGCCATTATGAAATGGAGGAAAGGAAAAGACTGAAGGGCGAAAATAAAAGCCCTGAAGAAATAAAAGAGGCCCTGAGTAAATTGGCTGCGGAAAGGCCTGTAAAAGACGGAAAAACCGCGGTACCCACAACTTTTAGGGGGCTGAGATACCACACATCACTGGGCGGCCCGCTTAAAAATTTCATTTCAGACAGCGAATCAAACATAGTATTCAGCCTGCTGCCCGAAGAAAGGCAGGTCATCGTTTTACCTTACAAAGGGGCGGACGGGCAGCAGATAGCAGATTTCTTTGCCGGCTATGAAAAAATAGCAGAAGCCGGAGGGGAAATGCTTTATTGCGATCACAGGTTGAGGGACGCATTAGATGAACTCTGCAAAAACAGTTTCCGAATCAACAAAGGGCAGTGGATAAATTCGGAGGAATGGGGTGAAACCCGCCTGCCATACGAAATAGTGAAACAAGGCATTTCCTACCACGAGGCATTCGCAGAAGAGTTCAAGGAAACGAGATGAGACCGGAGGGATTTTAGCTCAGGGAGGGGAAGATTCTCCATCCTGCTCCTCAGTGGAACCTCGGGCTGAATGGAAGGGAAAGCCTTGTGAGCTGCCTTATCTCGTATTCGCTTTTCTGCGGGTATGCTATGTGCATGAGCTCGTGCGCTTTGACCTCCTCGAAATCGTTCCCCGTCAGTGAATCAAGGATTTCAATGAGCCCATATGAAGGGAACGCCCGGCCCAGCACGCCCCTGCCAAGCGTGCTTGCAGGAGCCCTGCGTATGGTGACGCCAAGATAGGGGTTGGTTATGGTTGTGCTGTAGCCGAAGTATCGCGCGGTCCTTATGGAGGATTCTATCACAGCTATCGTGTTTTCCTCTCTTTCCTCAGGCTCATGCTCCCTTGCAATTTCCTCAGGTTTTTGTTCCCTTTGGCTTTGCTCAAAGGTGATGCTGAGGTTTGGGCCATTGAGGAAATATTCTGAGCCCCATGTTTCATAAACGGCCTCTTTTTTTGGTTCGGAGTAACGCGATTCATTTATAGTTTCATTTAACTCCTCAAGCTCCCCTGCGACTTCATATAGTTCCCCTTTAAGCCTTTCAAAGGATGAAAAAAGGTCCATACACGCTTTATTTTTTATGCAGCTCGACTATATCTTTATCCTGCAATGCCATGTCCATACCCACGCGCTGGCCCGGAAACCTCGCTGACGGCCCCCATATGCGCGCGTGGCTGAAGCCTGCGGCAAATTCCCTGTGTATCTTTTTGCAGACATCGAGAATGGCGCTCTCCTTTTTCACAATAAGCGGCGTTT
>CAYUWT010000138.1:0-3183 GCA_964448625.1 uncultured archaeon | reverse complement strand
TTCGTTTACAGAATTTGCAGCACGAGTCTGAAGTCCTGACAAGTTTACAATATCATTATGTCACATGCTATATATAGCCAATTTTTCTGGAGACCCAAAGCCTGGCAATGAAATAGAGTCTCTAGTGTGGGCCACATCAAAAGATACCGATAAAACATGGGAAATGGGAAAACTCGTTCTCGAGGACCTGAAAAAGAAAAATCTTATAGATTGGTACCGAGACAAAAAATCTTTTTATAGCGGCTTTGACAAATAGACTTAGTGATTCTATGGAAGATGAATACGAGCTTGTGCCGCTGAGCCCCATACGAAGGATGGAAAAGAGGCTGGAACGGCTGGAGAAAGCCGGGACTGGCACTGAGATGGTAAAAGACCTCATAGAAGTGGTCAAAACAAACCAGCAGATTGTTGACGACGTCGTGCGCATCAATTCAGAGATGATAAAGCGCGTTTCTGAGCTTTCTTCGACTGTGGAAAAGGTGACAAACAAGATAGACGAGTTCATAGGCAGGATAGAGGTTTCGGAGGGCCATGAACCTGCGTCGCAGGAACAGAACACAGAGCTGCAGGCAAAGATAGACCGGCTGGAGAAGAAAATAAACTCCATGGTCGCAGCAGCGCAGAGAAGGCCTATGCCGGCACCAAGACCTTCCATGATGGCGAGAAGGCCTCTGGCCCCAAGAGTCTAATTCTCCAGCCCCTGCAGATGCCTATCTCAATTCTCCGTTTTTCTGATTCCGATACTGCCAGCCAGTAGCATCGCGGAGATGTCACACTGCTCTCGCAGGCCGCCATATTTTTGTTGTATACAACCGAAAATGCTTATATACATCCAAGAAAATAGGTTAATTATGCGCAGAAAAGGGCAGCAGGAGGCTGTTTCCGCGGTTCTGATATCGGGCATACTTATAGGCGTGGTGGGGTCTGTTTATTTCTGGGGAATTCCGCTTATACAGAAGAGCAGGGACGTGACGCTGCTGGAGAATTCAGAAAATTTTATCTTCCTGCTGGACCAGAAAATCAAGGCCGTCGCCTCGAACGGCGGGAGGGAGAATATAAAAATTATAGACACCGGCACGCTGAAACTGTCAGGCGGAAGGATTTTTTACAAGATCCAGAGCGACGGGACGATATACGCGACAAATGCGGACATACCTCTTGGCCAGACAACCAACTGCGACGACACAAAAACAGGGAAATTCGGGAGCGAGGACTCCTCTGTTATCTGCGTCACGAGCGGCCAAGTCAGCAGTTCGGATTATGAAAATACATACAGCCTTTCATACAGAAGCCTGACGTCAGACCTGAAAACGTACAAAATAGCGCTGAACGGCGCGGATTCTACCGGCGGCCCGGGATCGTCAATAATAATACAGAATAACGGTGTGACTGAAGTGACTCAAAACGGCAGGCAGATTATAACCGTGAACATCGGCGTGACAATAGGGTAGGAAACCTGTTTTTAATTCTGAATCTTAATAAGCAGACACCGGGTTAATAGTTATAATGAAGGGGCAGCACGAAGTTTTGACCATAATAATCACAACAGGGATACTTTTTGGTGTAATAGGTGCCGTGTGGTTATGGTCAACGCCTGTCATTGAAAGGAACAAGGAAACTTTTGTCCTGAGAAGCACGGAAGACTTTACAAAGGCGCTCTCAGACTCAATAAAATTCGTTGCAAAGAACGGCGGGCGGGCGCAGATGAGGATAACGGCACTGGACCCTAGAGGCTCCATTCTCCTGGGCAATGAGAGCGTAGAGATCTTCACGGTTACGGCTGAAACCTCATACGATAAAAATATTCAGGTACCTCTGAACGAGATAGACTGCGCCACGACAGAGGCAACATGGGGCCTCAACAGCTCGGATTCCATATGCATCCTTAGCGTGCGCATCGGACAGGAAAAGGTCAGGACAACTTACGCGATTAGATTCATCCAGCTTAATGCCGAAGATGGCTCGGGAAGGGCCTACAGGATAGTACTGCAACCGCTGACAGCATCGAGCGGCCTGGACAAAAACTATGTGACTGTAGAAAACAAAGGCGTACAGGAAACGTCCATAAACGGACGAACATTAATAAGCACCCTTGTGGCAATTAGTATCGTATGAAGGGGCAGTACCGGATTGTCATGGAGGTTATGCTCTTTGGCATAGGCGTTGCCATAACAAGCTTCGTGCTCATAAGTTTCAACGACCTGCAGAAAAACACGGAATCCGTCTCGATACGGGACCAGATGAACACTGTCCTGAACACTGTGATAAACGGTGTTGTAAAAGCCTCGCTTACGCCAAATACATCTGTAAGAATACAGGTGCCTGCAACGATATCCGGCCGCACGTACAAGTTTTTCGTGCAGAACGGCAAAAACCTGACAGTCGTAGACCTGAAGGATACGACAATAAACGTGAGCAGAGAAATTTTTAATATAGACGAACCCAATAAGAGAGTAGAAGGGGAATCCGTAAGCAGCGCGCGTATAGTGGAGATAACGAACAACGGCACAAAAATAATAGTACAAAGGGGTTAAGACATGGATGACGGCTATGTTGTAGTGAATTTCAGGGCGGGAAACATCTACAAAAAAATAAAGATCAGGAAACCCGGCCCGCAGAATGAGCCAAACCGGCCTATAGCTACCGGATTCATAGACAATGAAAGGTGGATTTCGTCCCAGGCGGCAGCGCAGGCCCAACAAATGCAACAAAGCGGGCAGCCCTACGGATCTATTCGGGGAAGCGGGGCTGCTCTCCAGCCAGGCAACTACCAGACAAAAGTCGCCGGGCTGAGGGTCGTTGGAAGCTCCTATACAGGAGAAGACAGGATAGACGTCAAAGTGGATGGCGTAGAGCTGCCGGACATTCCACATGAGGCCAAAAGCCTAGAGGAGTTTGATGAGCAGAAACTGAAAGGACTGAACATGAAATACCCGCTTATCCCGCGGAACCCAAAACAGGGAGACAAGGTGCTCGCCTACGCCCACATCTTTTACAGCGCACGGCTAAACGAGCCTGTCTACCTGGTTGCCGAGCCGAAGATAGACGAAACAGACGAAAAGGCGCTGCAGGAAATAAAGGAGTATATACAGGAAAAGCTGGACATAAACTTTTCCCAGCTGACGCGGACCGACGCCGTCAAATACATAGTGGTCCTTCTGGAAAGGTCATTTGACTACTTCA
>CAYUWT010000137.1:0-3201 GCA_964448625.1 uncultured archaeon | reverse complement strand
CAAAAAAGCAAAACACAATATGCCCCGCGGGTTCCTCCTGAAGATGCGCGCACGCATGGCTTCTGCAAGGCAGAGAAAGTCTGCGGTTAAGGGAAAGCTGAAGAGGCTCGAGAGGCTGGAGGAAAGGCTCGAGGGTGACATTGAGGAGCTGAGGGAGGAGACTGAGAGGCTTGAGAATCTCGGGCAGGCGGAGGCCAAGCACATGCGGGAGTTCGGCTGGATAACCGGCAGGATGACAACGCTTGTGCTCCAGGATTTCGTCGGCGCGGCAATAGGCGCAGTGTTTTTTGTGGTCACGCAGGAGGTGTGGGAGCTTTCCCTCAGGCTCACAGCTCCCAATCTTGCAGGCGTGTTTGCGCTTTCCTTTATTCTTACATTCCTCCTCATTTACCTCTCAAGGAGGAGAAAGTTCCTTTCAGCGAAGCTATACCACACGTCCTTCCTGCGCAGCCTGGAAATCTACATCGTTTCCTTGGTTACAGCTGCCGCGTTTGTGCTTATATTCGGCACAGCATATGGCATTGAGCCTGTCCTGAAGCAGAGCGTTGTTGTGGCTTTGCCGGCAGCGCTCAGCGCAGCCACAGCAGATCTGCTGTTTTACTGATATGGACACCGCAGTTTACAGCCCTTCAGAAGACTCTGAGCTTCTCCTTCAGGCCGCAAAAGGGCTGCTTGCAGGAGGAAAGATAAAATCGGTTCTTGAGATAGGGACAGGCTCAGGCTGCATAATAAAAGGGCTTGAAAGCGAAGCTGAAAGGCTGGGGCTGAAATGCCCGTTTTTCGCAACAGACATAAGGAAGGAGGCGATTTCGGAGGCGGGTAAAAACACAAAAGCAAAGCTGATTCTTGCAGGCCTTTTTGAGGGGATAAAAGGGAAATTCGGCCTCATACTTTTCAACCCCCCTTACCTCCCGCCAACAGAGGACGACTATTTCCTCGGGGAGTTTGAAAGCTCTGTTGTGAACAAGGGAGTTATAGAGCGGTTCATAAAAAGTGCGGGCTCTTATCTCAGCAAAAACGGCGTCTGCCTTTTATTGATGGGAAGCGTTACGGGAAGGGAAAGGATGGAGAGGCTCATGAAGGAAAGCGGGCTTGAGTTTTCAGTCGTGAAAAGCAAAGCGCTGTTCTTTGAGAGGCTTTTTGTTTACGGGATGAGGAAGAGGTGAAGGAAGAAGCAACATAGGCTTGCACAGGGCCAAATTGGGGGGGGGGGTGTGTGCGATGGTTTTGTATAACTTTGTCATATTAACCAGCAAATGACAAAGTTATATTTTACCTCCCTGGTTACAGTTCCTTTTTTAAAGCTTGCAAATACCTGACTATTTCTGTCCCTGTTTTTTGCGTGAGTTTATTCCCCGTGGTTTTGAACCAGATTTTGCCCGCTTCCCCGGTCCTTATCATGCCGATGAAATTCAATATGCTTCCCCTCATATGCACCCCCAAGCCCGCCCTTTTGCAGCAGGCGACAAACTCGGGCATGCTAATGTCGCCTGATTTGTCAAGAATCAGGGAAATGACATCGACAATATCCTTGCTCCTTTTCCGTGTCATAAGCTTCAGCAACAGCAGCTCTTCCAGGGAAATGACGCAAGCCATTACCCTAATATTACGGTTTTTCGCCGTTCTTCCCGTAACCTCCATGCTTTCCGCATGCTGAAAGGTTGCCTCGCTTACCGGATATCTCTTTTGGGTGGAAATATCCAGCACTTCGCCAACGCTTATGTCCAGGTTGATGAACCCGCCGTTCAGCTTCTTCGTCCCTTTCAGGCCGAATTCCGTAGTCCCAACATCATAGCCGAGGCCTTTCAGCAGCCCCCTCAGATGCCCCATATCGGCTTTCGGGGCGACAAAGTCAATGTCTTTGGTCGGCCTGTAATATTTGCCCAGATGCGCTATGACGGCGTATCCGCCTATAACCACCAGCCTGAGGCCTGACTGCTCCGCTGCCTTTGCTATCTTCTCCAAATCCATCAGGCTCTCTTTTTCTACATCTACCATGTCATTTCACCAGGTCGTTTACCGCCTTCCTGTAGGCATCCGCATCCAGGCACTTGGCATTCCATTTTTCTTCCAGCGGCTTATAGCCCATGGCAATTTCATCGCCGCTTACGCCCTTTATTGTTTCAACCTCTTTTTGCCTCTTCCTTCTTATCCTCTCTATTGTTGCAGCACTAAAAACTTGCTTCCCTGCTTCCTGGTTCATGTATTCCAGGCTGAAACCCAAAGTGTTTATCAGGCCGTTTGTTGCCGCATTCTCTATAAGCGTCTTCCAGTTGAGCTGCTTCCGCTGGGCTATGAGGACGGCTAAGGCGCCCAGATTGTCTCCATCCCTTAAGGCCTCCAGTATGACATGCTCGGCAGCCTGGTAATGCTCTTTGCCTTTTTTGTGCTGTCTGGACTGGAGATCAGAATGCAGGCCGATAGCCTCCTCGCTGGCACCTTTAGCCTCGCTTACCGGAACTCCATTAAGGTTTACGCTGAGCCCCAGCAGTTTGAAAAGCGATACCCACCCGTCAGCCTGCTCCTCCAGAACAGAAATGTGCCTGACAGCCGAAGTCCTGTAATTATCCGTCCAGAAGGCTATCGCCGCATCCTTTATGAACAGGTAATCCCAGCTTGCCCTATTATGGGCTTCTCTTATCAAAACATCGGATGAAAGAACCTTGAACGTTTTTCGTCCTTTGGCGAAGGCCGCTTTCTTGAATATGGCCCAGGCATTGCTCACCAGCTCCGGGCGCAACAGCCTGTACAAACGGACCCTCTGGTCGTAATCGGCCTTCCTGCTGATAACATAGCCATTGTCTTCCATCTCATTGATGATTTTCGAGCCGTATTTGATTTCCCTGGCCGAGAATGCGCTTTTCCCGAATATGACTGACAAAAGCTTCTCGAAGGTGAATTCCTCGCTCCTGAACTTCAGCCAAAGCTCATCATATGCCCATTGCCACGTGACTCTCGTGTATTCCATATAATCGCCTGTTTTAGTAGACTAATATCTATTATTCTACTAATTTGGTAGAATATATACTTAACTGTTGCAGACTAATGGAGATAGACTACCTGTTATTTCAAGATATTTATTTCGAGAAACTAGTAGTTGTACGGAACCAAGAATATGTCCCATACTTCACATTGTGGCAATGCTTGCACAGGGCCAAATTGGGGTGTGTGTGTGCGCGGCCTCATTTGCCCATCTAAATT
>CAYUWT010000136.1:0-3240 GCA_964448625.1 uncultured archaeon | reverse complement strand
ATTTATAGCACACGTGAAGATATACAGCAACGATTCAGCCAGCCTTATTTCAATAGCTGCCGGAGATGAGGAATACTATTCTTATCCAGACCTCCCCGGAGCCCCCTATTCGGTTGAGATATTTTCAGTCAACGGCTCCAGATATTTTTCCTCGGGTTTCGAGCCTCTTTTCGAGTCATTCTTCACAACAAATGAAGGCGGCCATGTAGGCATAAAAGCCGAGTACCAGGAATTTTTCTTCATACTCCCTCTCGAGAGGAATGCGGAAAGGCTTGTTGTTGCGCACAGAGATAAAGTGCTGCTTGACTACCCCCTAAAGCAGGTTATGTGCAACGCAGACAATGTGTGCAGTAGCTATGAGACCATAAGCAACTGCCCCTCAGACTGCCTCAAATACCCAAAAACGCCTAAGCCTGCAGAAAAGCCTTTCCCGTTTATAGAAACATCGCTATTTCTCCTGTTCTTCGCGGTTTTCTCTGTCCTGCTTATAAGGCGTTTGAGGAGGGGAAAGGCAAGGGAG
The DNA here is from genome assembly GCA_964448625.1 of uncultured archaeon. GTDB lineage: Archaea > Aenigmatarchaeota > Aenigmatarchaeia > QMZP01 > QMZP01 > CAYUWT01. The sequence goes on along the minus strand of CAYUWT010000136.1, from coordinate 2,720 downwards.
ATATATTAAAGCCAGTCGGTGTGGAAGGACATCCTGCATTCAGGGCAGCTGTAGGCTATTGCTGCTATCTTCCTCATCCTCCCCTCGCATCTTGGGCACTCCATGCTAAATATTCAATGGCCGGTTAAAAAGCCTTCGCCGAAACTTAAAATACTGCAAACCATCCAATATTTATGGACATCAAAATCATAGGCGCAGGCCCCGGAGGGCTCATAACAGGGCTCAGGCTCATAGAGGCCGGGTTTGAGCCAACGCTATACGAAAAAAATGAGGAGATTGTGAGCACACTATGCGCCGAAGGGCTGAGCGCAGATACTTTGGCAAGGGTCCCTTTCGGCCCGTGGGAAAGGTATGCGAAACATACATTCGAACATGCAACCTTTATTTTCCCCTCAGGGCAGAAGGCCTACATATCAAAGAGATGCCACACCATGGACCGCACCTCATGGTTTCGCGCGATGGCAAGGGAGTTTGAAAAGAGGGGAGGGACAATTGTTCTGGGGGAGGAGATAACCCCTGAAAAACTGAAAGGAATGAAGTATGATATTCTTGTGGACGCAAGCGGGCCGCTTTCATGGATAGCGAGGCAGGTTGTGGGCAATACAATGCGGATAAAGCCCGGGGTACAGTACCGCATGAAGATCGATTATGATTACGATGGCATGGAATTTTTCCTTGACAAAAGGTACAGCGACGAGTACAGCTGGATTTTCATGAAGGGCGAGGGCGCTAATGTGGGTCTGCTTGGCAGGCTTGCTGATCTGGAGAGGTTCATAAAGGACAAAAATCTGGACGGGGAAATACTGAAAAAGGAGGGCTATAGCATACCCTTTTTCGGGACGAGGATGCAGAAGGGAAACATTCTGCTTATGGGGGATGCGGCAGGCATGACCAACCCGCTCACAAAGGGAGGCATGGCCTGCTGCGTTTTTGCGGCTGAAATATTGGCTGAATGCGCGAGGGAGGGAAAAATAAGCGAATATGAGCAGAGGCTGAAAGCCCACCCTGTCCTGGCTCCTGAATACATGGATGCGCTTGATTATTTCCAGAGCATGACAAACCAGCAACTGGACCGCTTCGGCAGCATGATAAACGGCATGGAGCTTTCCCGCCTCCCGGCACGCATGAAAGCCCTTTTCCTTTTCGCAGCAATGCGCAACTTCAGGAAGATGCGCAGGCTCATGAAGGCCATGCATTACGCGAAGGATTACAGCTGGTGAGCATGCAGATGGAAGTTACCATTTATACCGACGGGGCCTCAAGGGGCAACCCCGGCGCTGCAGCCATAGCTTACATAATCTGCTCAGGAGAAAAGATTGTTTCAAGGCACAGCGGAACCATAGGCAGGGCCACAAACAACGAGGCTGAATACAGGGCAATAATAGCGGCCCTCGGGAAAGCGGCGGAGATGAAAGCGGAGAGGGTTGTGCTTTACTCTGACAGCGAGCTTGTGGTGAGGCAGCTGATAGGCGTGTACAGGATAAAGGAAAAAAGGCTCAGGGAGCTGAGTGAAAAGGTAAAATCGCTTGAAAAAAGGTTCAAAAGCGTCAAGTATAACAATCTGAGGCGCACCGATAAAATGATATCCTTTGCGGATTCCATGGTCAACGAGGCGCTGGATAGCTCCTGAGGTCGTTTATCAGGCTTTTCTTTTCCGGCTGCTGAGCTGCGGTTTTGAATGCGCCTAGTTCTTCTGTGCTCACTTCTATGTAAGTTGGATAAACCATTGCCACTTCAGCATCTCTGCCGCCCTTTTTAAGCAATGCATTGTGCACATCAGCAGTCAGCCCTTCAGAGGTCAGCCTAAAATCATCATCAATCCTGAATTCCTTTAGCATGCTTGTTACACCCTTTTTCTCGTGCACAAAATGTCCCGAATACTCCTTGACAGGATCAGACGCTGTGTTATAAATCTCATTCACCGGGTTCTTTTTCAGGAGGCTCCTCCGCAAACTCTTGCTGTGGGAATCGCTCATAGCAGGATTATGGAAGAAAAACATTTAAACGTTCCGCCTGCCTTCGATTTAATCTATCCAATGTAGCCCCAGCTGGAGTAATCAAACCCCTCAACCAGCTCTATGCCCATATCAGGCATGGAGAAATCGCTGCCCGGGTACATTATCTCCGGCAAGACAGCTGTTATGTTCCTCGCAAGCCTCGTTACCATATGCTCTTCCCCGAATATCTCCGCGCTTATAGCGTATGCAAGCTGCCTTGTGTGGCGCTCATCCAGCATGCCCAGTGCATGTATGTATTCATGCAGCAGTATGTGGAACACGTAAGGCTTCAGCATCTCCGGCCTGTATCTTTCAACCCTCCTCAGCGGGGCCTTGTTCATCACTATCACATTCGAATCCACAGGGTAGTATGCCCCTATGTAGCCCTCATTCGTTATCCCTAAATCCGCCAAACCCAGCATTAACCCTCCCCTCTCCTTTCCGAGGGTTTCCAGCACGACCTCCTTCACAACCTCAAATATGCCCGCTATCCCCTCAGCCCCCCCGAGCTTTTCCTCAAAGTAATCCTTTTTGCCTTTCATATCGTATATCCAATATATTCTCGTTCTCCTATTTAAACCTTTGCTTTCACGAAAATTCTTTTATAAAAGGGCTACAATTACTAATGGGCTTATGAGGAGAGGAACAAAGACGCTGAAGGAAGGCTTTGCGAGCATGCAGAAGGGCGGGGTGATAATGGATGTTGTCAGCCCGGAGCAGGCC
>CAYUWT010000135.1:0-3272 GCA_964448625.1 uncultured archaeon | reverse complement strand
AAGGGCCCTGGATCCCTGAGACTGCAAGGCTTGTCCTGTCATCCGAGAGGTCGCATATGTTCCCTGTCCCGTCGCCGTCAATATCCGCCTGGTCAGGGTTCGCGTTTGCAGGGCAGTTGTCCGCGTTTGAGCAAAAACCATCGCTGTCAGCGTCGTTCTGCGGGTCTGCGGGGCATGCGTCGCAAACATTCCCTTTCCCATCCGAATCCGAGTCCTCCTGCCCCGCGTTCGAAACTGTGGGGCAATTATCGAGGCTGTCAATCACCCCGTCTGAATCGATATCTGTTTTTCCGAGGGCCCACTGCACAGTCCTGTCGAAAAGCGCATCAGCCTCATTCGTCCAGTAAAGGGGGTATGTTATGCCGAAAAAGGCTATCTTTGCTGCTGTGACATTTCCATTCGGAAGCAGTGTCCCGGCTTCAGCTGCCATTATGACCCCGAAGTTGCTCACGCTGTTGAGTTTTGCAACCGGCTGGAGCGGCGTGTTCGCAGTGTTTATATCTACTATGGTTTTGGCTGCAACCGAATGGACAGTCACTGTGCCTGAATAGCCGATGGTTATCGGGTGGGTTGTGTTGGATATGAACATAGTCTGCTTCTGCGTTGATGTGGTTGTGCTTACCCCCCCGCTGAGCCATCCCCAGTCATCCGGGTAGCGGGAATCGATAGCTATTGTAGGCATGCTGTTCACAGGGAGGTTGGCTGCAAACGAGCCGAGGTGGTCCGTGAAGGTAACGTCTCCGGGCCTCCCTGCAACAATAAGAAGGTCAAAACTGTTATAGTTCACGTTTGAGGAGGAGTTGTCTATGAGCGTGACGTTGTGGCCCGCAAGTATGAGGCTTGTTCTGATAGGCTTTTCATGCGTTTCGGAAAGGCTGTTCTTGTTCTTCACAGCGAGAGCGATATTTTCCGCCCCTGCATTGGCTGCCATGCCAAGTATGAGAAGCGTTATTGTGAATGCAAATATCATGCTTTTCATGGCTCACACCCTTGCCCTGATTAAAAGGAATGCTATTACTATAACAGCAGCCGCTGCTAAGGCTATCGGGAGGTAATCCTGAGTTTGAGTGGTGTTGTTGCCTTCATTATTATTCTGGCTTGCTTCATTTTTTGATTCATTCTCACTTCCTCCGGAAGTCTGGTTGTTTTCCGGGAGGGCACCTTCCAGCACTACTATAACCTGGCCCACGAGTCCTATGGACTGGTTCTGCGGGTTGGTGAAGAGGGTTATTATGTCGGCTGAATACCTGCCGGGTGCAGCAAGCTGGATTGTAAAATCAATATATTTTGTTTCGTTTGGTTCAAGCTCGAAGGATTCCTCAGCAAGCCTCACAAGGTGGCCGACCTGCCCGGTAGGGTCAAACCTCATTGAAACGGTTTCATTGCCCCCGTTGAAAACCCCCATCTGCGCTGAAACGGTTGTTGCCGGGGCTGTGAAGTTTTCCCTGAGAATCATTTTAGGAGTGAGAAGCTTCCATTCTGCTCCTATTCCGGCAGCCAGCGGCACCAGCATCAATGCCAGGCCCACTGCAAGCGTCACTCTAGCGTCCATTGTTTTCACCCACACATGTAAACTTCCCGCACATTAATGTGCGGGTAATTTAGTTTCTACTTAGGAGTAAATTTTATATACTTGATTGTGACGCATTACGAAAAATGCAAAAACGCATTACATATGTATAGTGGTATACACTTCGTATGAAACGTTTCAGAACCCCACACGTAATGCTAGGAATTCCAGCGGTAAACGGTTTTCGAAGGTTTTGCAAAACGTTTGTATGCGAAGAAACCGCCGGCAGCTGCAACAATTACTGCAGCAGCAATCGCAGGAACGGGTAGTGATGGCTGCGCTCCTGCTGCCTGCCCGGTCACGCTGGGCTGAAAGGTTGCGTTTTGCGTCTTGTTCTCCCTGCCCTCTTCCTCTTCGAGTATTATTATATCTTCTTCCTCTCCAGCCTCTTCAGGCTCTTCTTCCGGCGGCTGCGAGCCCTCATTATCTGCTTCGCCTCCTGATGTGTTTGTTTTGGGAACGGTTACCGTAGTTCCGCCACCCGCTCCACCGCCGCCGCCGCCTCCGCCACCACCCCCGCCGCTAGACTGCTGCTGGTTATTTGCTGCAGGGCACGCACCGCAGTCCTGCGCACATGAGGAACATGTCTCTCCATTGTTGCATGAATTGTCGCCGCAGAAAGGCTCCGGCTGTTTTTTGAGCAGAGTGAAGCTCCATGGGGCGGAATAGTTGGAATATGAGCCGTTGAACGCAGCCCTCACATACCAGTAATATGTGTCATCTCCCAGGCTGTTTGCAGAGGTGTTGTATTCCGTGTTCCGCGTTGTCGTGTTTATAACAAGTTCATTCACCCCTGATGTGTAAACAAGCAGTTCATACATCACGCTTGCGTTAGTTGTGTTAGGAACGGTTACAGCGCTCCATTTTAGCACAGGCTGCTGCTCCTGCACCGAGCCGTCAGCCGGGCTTGCGGGAGAGGGAGCTGGTATCTGTTGTGAAGACTGCCCCTGCTGCTGGCCCGCAACGCTGAACTGCCTTGTCTCGGAGTTTCTGCTGTAAAGGCCGTCTGTAGCTATAATCCTCCAGTAATATGTTTTCCCCTGAGCGAGTCCGGTAATCAGCTTCTCGGTTGCGGAAACTGTTCCTTGCTGCTCAACCGGAGAGAATGCTGCGCTCTGTGAAAGCTCATACCTGTAACTTACCGTGTTCCCGTCAGGGTCAGTTGAGGGGCTCCATTTGAGGGTTGCTGAGGTTGTATTAATATTGGCATTGTTCTGCGGGGAGACAAGAACGGGTGCTGAAGGCGGATTGTTGTTGGAAACGGTCTGGTTTACAGCCCTTGCGATTATGGTAAGCTCCATGGGAACCGTTATCGGGAGGCCGCTCTGCGCGGAGAAGGTCGCAGCTATGTCCCCTTTGTATTCTCCTGCGCGGGTTATGGTAACATTGTAAAACAGGTTCTTCGTCGCGTTGTAGGGCAGGTAAAAACTGGTGTTACTTATGGATGTTATGCCTGTAAGGTTCCCTGAAACACTGATTGTGATAAGCACCTGCTGGCTGTTCTTGTTCTCCACATAGAATGTTCCATTGATTATGTTAACCACACCTTCCGTAATATTGGGGGTAAGGGTGGTCTTTGCAGGCCCTATCGTGCCTGTGAGAGCGTAGGCTGGCAGGGGCAGAAAGAGCATTGCTGCAGCAAATATTATGAGGGCTGTTTTCGCTTTCATGTCAACCAGCACGTGAACATTTGAAACAAAAT
>CAYUWT010000134.1:2329-3328 GCA_964448625.1 uncultured archaeon | reverse complement strand
GACCACAGCACATAGCCCAGCCAGATGCAGCCCACGCCGAACAAAAAGCCTCCGGCAATGCCCACTTCAAAAGGGAGGGGAGGCGCGTTGGCTGCAACAGCTATGCCCATAATGAGTATGCCCGCATATTTTGGGAAAACCCCTGCCCTGAAAGTAGCAAGGCCGTTGATTATGAAGGCCAGAGACGCTATGATGAACATTGCCTGCAACAATTGCCCCGCAAGGCCGCTCATTAGTGGGCCTGATGGAGCTAACAGCTCGCTGCCAGTTTGGCTGGAAGCAATCGCAGGGACCACAGCCCCTTCAAAAAGCAGTATCACGCCCGAAAGGACAGCCATGGCTGCTATGGAAAGAGCAGCCCCTATAAAGCCCGCTATACCAGCCTTCTCAGCCTGCTTTACATAGACCCCTGTAAACCCGAAAACAGCAAGAAGGAACGCAAAACCTATTCCCAAATGAACAGGTCCCCACAGCGGGCTGGCCAGCGCATTGGGATCTGCAACCTCATTAGGGTGCAAAAGAATGAGCATTGCAATCAGAACTCCCGCAATAAGCAGCGAAAGCCCGCACCACCTTGCAGCCTGCTCCGATTTCATCCACTATGCTTTTGGATAGCTTATATAAAAGCGTTAAGTCCGCGGGAAAGGATATATATCAAACCCTCAATATCTCCAATGGGCTCTGTAAAGAACCTCCGTGTTGTAAAGCCCGCTACTGAAAAGGAGCTGGGAAGGGGCTTTTTCGAGTTCACTGATGATTACTCTGTTTTCGACTACGGCAAGATGCCCGACCCTATACCCATGAAGGGGGAAGCCCTTGCCAGAATGTCAGCATACAACTTCGGACATATTAAAAAGCTTAAAATAAACAGCCATTTCGTTTCCTTCAAAGCCCCCCGTACAATCGAAGTGAAGCTGGTAAGAGTGCTTTACCCTCAGATGGACAAAATAACCACCCAGACCAGGAATTATCTTATACCCCTTGAAATAGTGTTCCGCA
>CAYUWT010000134.1:0-2319 GCA_964448625.1 uncultured archaeon | reverse complement strand
GCTCGCTGCCGGCCGGCTCCTCCATTTTCAAGCAGCTGGAGGCAGGGGCCCTTACCCCGGAGGAGCTGGGCCTTGACCACATGCCTGTCCCTGGAGAAAAATTGCCCCATCCAGTCCTTGACTTCTGGACCAAGCTCGAGACCATAGACCGAAAGTTGACGGAAGATGAGGCAAAAAAGACTGCGGGTTTGAGCGGTGAAGAGTTTGATGAAATAAAGGGAATAACTTTAAAGGTAAACGATTTTCTCAACAAGAGGGCGGAGCAGACAGGCCTGGAGCATGCCGACGGGAAGGTTGAGTTTGCATTCGACCACAAACGAGAGCTCATGCTTGTGGATGTGTTCGGGACCCCTGACGAGAACCGGTTCCTGCTCAATGGCTACCACATAAGCAAGCAGGTGTTGAGAGACTACTACAAATCCATACCATGGGGGAAGGAGTTTGAAAAGGCGAAGCATTTACCCGAGGAAAAGTGGCCCTCGCCTCCTAGGGCTCCGGCGGAGCTTATAGCCGCGGTTTCAAACCTTTACAAAGCTGTTTGCGAGCTGTGGGCAGGGGAAAAGATATGGGGCATAAAGTTGGAAGAAGCAATAGAAGCGCTCAGGAAGACAGGCAGATAGAAGTCGCGTTTCATTTTTGGCAGGAAGCAATTAAAATGCCCCGAACATTAATGTTCGGGTAGTTTAAACAGCATGCAAAAGCGTATTTAACCCCCCTTGATAATGAAAAATATGGATATCTTCGACAATATAAGCCCGCTTGACTACCGCTATTATCTCCGTGATAAGGCTATTTCCGATGCGATGAGCCCCTACCTCAGCGAGAACGCGCGCATAAAATACCAGCTGAAGGTCGAAACCGCATTCATACAAGAGCTTGAAAAAAGGAAGATGCTCCCAAAAGGCTCTTTTAAAGAGGTTGAGCAGGCATGTGAAAAGGTAACAGCAAAAGAGGTTTATGAAGAGGAGGACCGCATCAGGCACGATATAAGGGCCCTTGTAAACCTAATCAGAAACAACGTCAACCCGCAGTTGAGACCCCTTATCCATCTGGGCTTGACCTCCAACGATGTGATAAACACCGCAGAAAGCCTGAGATATAAGGACTTTTCCCTGAAGGAGCTTCTGCCTTCTCTCAAAAAACTGATGAAAACCATTATAGCGATTGCGGAAAGGGAAAAAGACACCGTGCAAATAGGAAGGACCCACGGCCAGCACGCGGTGACGATAACATTCGGTTTTGCGATGGCGGAGTATGTTTCCCGCTTGGGGGGCTGCATAAAGGAAATAGAGAGAGCAGCCGACGATTTGAGAGGCAAGGTTTCAGGCGCAGTGGGGGCTTACAATGCATTATCCCTTTGCATAAAAAATCCTGCTGATTTTGAAAGGGAAGTTCTTGCTGTTCTGGGCCTGAAGCCTGCAACCCATTCAACACAGATATTGGAGCCGGAATACGCACTCCGGCTGTTCTCAGCATGCATGCAGGCTTTTGGGGTTATTGCCAACCTTGCTGATGACATGCGCCACCTGCAGCGCTCGGAGATAGGGGAAGTGGGAGAAACAACGGCAAAAGGGCAGGTGGGCAGCTCAACCATGCCCCACAAGAAGAACCCGATAACCTTCGAGAACATAAAAAGCCTGTGGAAGTCAATGGCCCCGCGCATGCTGACAGCTTACATGGACCAGATAAGCGAGCACCAGCGCGACCTCACCAACTCCGCAAGCTCAAGATTTTATCCTGAAATGCTGGCAGGGCTGTATATAGCTGCGGTGAAGGCTGAAAAAGCAATGGCAAGGCTTGCGGTTGACAGGGAAGCATGCAGGAAAAATCTTGAAGGAAGCAAAGGGCTGATAGTTGCCGAACCTTTATACATATTGCTTGCGTTCCACGGCCACCCTGATGCTCATGAAGCGGTGAGGATTTTGAGCAGCAGGAGCAGGGAAACGGGAAAGAGCATAACAAAGCTCTTGGAGGAGGACAGGGAGCTGAGAAACTATTATAACAAATTCTCAGAGGGGCAGAAGCAGCTGCTTGAAAACCCTGAAAAATACACAGGTCTTGCAACGGAAAAAGCGCAGGTAGTGTGCAGTTTTTGGAGGAAGGAACTCAATTTGTGAGCGCCAGCCCCACATAGCCCGCAAGCGCCTGCCCCACGGCAAAAAACAGCAGCAGGTTGAACCCCACATAAATTAACCCGTAACCTACACCAAAGCTTCTCCCGAAAAATAACATAGCAGTAAACCCGTATGCGAAGAACTTGAACACCACGGTCCCGATAAAGGCCCAGAAAAACCCCATGCCTGCCAGAAGGCCTGCAAC
>CAYUWT010000133.1:0-3345 GCA_964448625.1 uncultured archaeon | reverse complement strand
TACCTTATGGAGGCTTTGCTTAGAACCTTCTCGAAATAGAACCTTTTCTGGGGAGGGTTGGACTGAAAACTAGTGGTGTTGTAGTTCACCACCCAGTGGGTTGCGCCGTCATCGCCAGCCTCATCACCTCCTGCGCCGAACCTGCCTTCCGCAACAATGGTATTGTTGGTCTTGTTCAGGTACTGCTTTATGTCATTTAGCTTCCCGTTTCCCGTCACCTCTGAAACAAATTTCCCGTTTATGAAAATCTTTACAAGGTTGTCTGTCCACGCGGCCTCAACAAAGCCCCATGCGGAGGTTATGTTGGCGTCCTGCGGTATGGGGACTATGTAGGTTATGTTCACCCTGTTCAGGTTGTTGCCGCCCGTGGGCTTCTCCACAGAGCTTGTAACCACATCGCCCATCACCACAAGCGTCGTGTTCTTCCTTATGCTCCTCGCAAAAGCCCTGCTTACATACCCCGAGACAGGCTTGCCCTTCGCCACCCCGCTCACTATGGTCTCCAGCCTGCTGAGGGATTGAGGGCTGCCTGCGTTCTTCCTGTAAACGGTCTCATTGTTGAATAATACATCCAAGCCAAAAGCGGTGTGGTTTATCAGCCTGCCCACGGTGCCGTTTATAAGCAGCCCTGCATCAGATATGTTCCCGGCAGCCCAGAAGGAGCCCGCTATATCCAGCAGCGTCTTGTTCATATCTTCGTTGCCCAGCTTGCCCTGCGCCAGAAGTGTTGAGACCGCATTTGTGTTCCGCTGGTCATAGATGGTGGTTTCGCGGAAAAGGGTAAGAATATCCCTGGCTGCATAATAGTGCCTCTCGTAGGTGAGCTCGTGGGAGCTGTAGCTGAACTGCATGCTCGCAAGGAAGAAGGCAAGGGTTATGAGTATGCCTATAGCCATCATCACATCAAGAGACATTATGAAGGCCTTCATCAGTTAATATTTGTTCCCAGCCGCTCAAATAAACGAGAGAGCACCTTCCCTGCTGAATGCCGGCATAATTCAGCCCAGAAAGCGCGCAAAAGCGGCAGTTATACAAAATTCGTCTCGGGCGCTAGCTCGCTTTTACAGGAATACCCACTGTAATATCTTTTATGCTTGACAGTGGCATTCTCTTTGAGACGTCCAGAATCTCTATAGAAATAACTTTGCCGTCTTCCGTGTAATCTATAATTATACCTTCAGCTACTTCCTTGCTTATTTCGTACTTGCCTTCCTGAAATTTGATGCTCATTGCATCGACTTTGGGGTCGTATTTGATTTTCATACATTATACCTCATACCTATCTGGTCTTGTATAGTACGCTGTGACGACCACATAAGTGTGATGTAGCTTCTATGATTTCAATCGGAATTTTCCTTTCTGCAAGCTGCTCCAGTGCATGGTCGGAGTAGAAAATCTCCATAAATGGCTATGTTTTTGTATAATAAAAAAGCGCCATCGACAAACTCAAAACTGCTTTCGCAATTTTGCCTTTCCTTGCAACTTTGTACAGAGTCGTATAACACCATTTTTGCGGTTCGCTGCGGCTCACCCAAATTTGCTCCATTGCGGGCTACGGGGCTTTTGTGATTCTTTCTTCTAATTTGATTTCAACTATAATTACCCGCACCTTATGATTACCTGAACCAAACAATTACCCGAACCTTAAGGTTCGGGACGTTTCAGGTTCAGGAAGTTTCAGGTGCGGGACGTTTTGATGTGCGGGTAATATTATCAGGAATGCACAATACTTAACCATGAAAGCCCAGGTTGCTTTAGAGTTCCTTGTATTCTTTTTGATCTTCATGTTCCTCCTGCTTGTTGTGGCTGTGGCAAATTTCCAGAAGACCGGGGAGATAAGGGTGGCGAGGGAGGTCATAGAGGCTGACAGGCTCATAGCCCTCGCGGCTGACAGGATAAACACCGTACTCCTCGAAGGTGAGGGGTTCTCCGCAGCGCTCTACCTGCCTGAAAGCATAGGGGCTGCCAACTATTCCATAAGCATAAACGGAAGCGCAGCATATATCGTGCTGAGGGAAAAATATTATGCCCGAAGGCTGATGACGGACAGGGTGCAGGGACAGCTGGCTCCGGGGAGCAACACAATGCGGAACTCGGGAGGGAATATAATTATAACCCAGACTGATTGAGGAGGACAATATCAAATATGCGGGCCCAGATATGGAGCATTGATTTCATCGTATCGGTGGTTATATTCGCGGCAGCGGTGGCAATGATACTCTTTGTGTGGGGGTCGGCAAGCTCCCAGGCTGCGGAATCGCTCCAGATCACCGAGCTGCAGAAGAAGGCCATTACGGCTGCGGACACGCTGGTCAGGATAAAAGGCGTGCCCGAGAACTGGGTGCAGGGGAATGTTACGTTCATAGGGCTTGCGGAAAGGGAGGGGGTCATAAGCTCCCAGAAGGTTGCGCAGCTGCTGAACATGGGCTACGGGGACGCAAGGGGGGGACTGCAGCTGGGGGGGGATGAATTTTACCTTGCGCTGAAGGATTCGAACGGCACTTTTTTAAATGCGACCGTTGGCAGCGTTTCGATGCAGATAGAATACGGGAACTACCCCAACAGCTCTAAATTTGTTGTCCCTGTGGAAAGATATGTGCTTTACAACGGGGAGCTTGCAAGGCTGCAGCTGATTGTTTGGAGGGCTGCGTAACTTCCCGCACATTATAGACAGCAAACCATTCTAGGAGCTTCGTGGCCGGCAAAAAACCTTAACCTATATACCCCGTGTGGTCGCTGTGAGAGCCTTTAGGCTCAACCTTCTTCTTCCCCTTCCCTTTAAGATCCTGCCTGAGGGCCTCAAGCTCCTTCACTATTATTCCCGCGAAGGCTTTTGCTGTTGAGGGGGAGACGACAATCTTGGATATGGGCTTCTGGTTTGTCATGTCCACAAAGACGAAAGAGAGGTAGCCTTCCCTTTCGCCCTTGCTGCCTGCAGGCGGCTGCTTGACGGTCCTCAGCACCATCACCTCGTCCGCAAACAGCGGTTTTTCGCTGCTGAGGGCTATGTTCTCCCTTATCTTTTCTACCATGCTGTCCATATTATAGATTGCGCTCACATATTATAAACATGAAAGCACAAATAGCCTTCGAGTTCCTTGTCATAGTGGGCATAGCCTTCGCGTTCCTCATACCCATATGGATTTACACAACCACGCTTGAATCCCAGTCCTCGGATGAGCTGAATCTCAGGTTTGCGGAGAATGCTGCAAGGAAGATAGCAAGCGCTGCCGACCTGGTGGGCTCGCAGGGGGAGCCTGCGAAGGTGGTGACAGAGGTGCAGATACCGGCTCTTGTCTCGAATATAACAATCAACGCCACAACAATAAGAATCCGGCTGTACAC
>CAYUWT010000132.1:0-3352 GCA_964448625.1 uncultured archaeon | reverse complement strand
TGACTAATGGGAGCGTTCCGGATGGGGTTTACACTGCGCAGTTCTTCTTCAATGACACGGGGAACAATATAAACTTCACGCAGAGTGTGGTGTTTACTGTGGATACAGTGAGGCCTGCGGTTACTATAACCAGTCCTTCGAACACGACAATTTACGTATCTGTTGTGAACTTCAATGCTACTGTGCTTGAGGTCAATGCTGCGCAGGGGATTGTGCAGGTGACCCCTCAGGGGCAGAGTGCGAGGAATTACACGCTTACAAACAACTCCGGAAACTGGGGATACACGAACGGGTCGATACCTGATGGTGTGTACCGCGCGCAGTTCTTCTTCAATGACACGGGGAACAATATAAACTTCACTGAGGTTGTGTTCTTTACTGTCACACTGGATACCAACAGGCCTACAGGCAGAATAACACAAGTGATTCCCAACGTTTCATTCAGCGGCGGGGTATTTGTAACAGGGACTGTATTCATCAACTTCACGGAGAATGACAGCCAGACTTCTGTCACTTCAAGGAATGTTTATGTGGTGAACGGGAGCGGGAATGTGACAACGCTGAGCAACACTACGCCAACAGGCTTTACGCTTAATACAGCTACCCTCGTGGATGGCACATATTCGCTCATACTCAACGTGACAGATTTTGTGGGCAACACCAACCAGACAGCAGCAAATGCAACAATAGTAATCGATAACAGCGCTCCTGGACTTGTTGTATGGAATTACAGCGCTGTCAGCAGGAACCTTTCCCTCCAGTTCAACGAGACCGTGAACTCTGATACTGTTGATCTCACAAGGCTCAACATAACCCACCAGGACGGCACAAGCCCGGCTGATTTGAAGGGCCTTGCTGGAGCCACTGTGTTCCCCTCGAATGCGACGCAGCTTGTGGTAAGGCTTACCACAACGCAGCACGACTCTTTGATTGCCTTTGGGGACGTGGCCCAAATTGACATGGATGGAGGGGCTGTGAGGGATATAGTGAACATAAGCGTCAACCAGAAGCTTAACCTGAACTACACAACTCTGAGCAGGTTCACAATAACAGTGCCCAGCACAGGGGTGTTCTCCGCAGGTATATGGAACACATTCAACCTGCCGAGAACGGTGCTTGCGCAGGCCTCTTCGCTGGGCAGCAATTACAGCGTGACCAATGTGCTTTCCTCAGTAACAGGCAGGTATGCAAAGATATTCTATTACAACAGCACAACATGGACATCTTATGAGCCGACCAGGCCTGTGAACGATTTCATCAACTTCACGGATGATACGGGGACAAACAGCTACTGGATAAATGTGACCCAGCCTGTAAGGATAGAGATACAATAAAAAGCATAGGTTCTATGGATATATATGGGAAAAACAATTGCAAACAGCATTGTTCCGTTTTTCTTATCCTTGGTTCTGTTTTCCGCTAGCGCTTACGCTATCCCGCAGGATTATTACGGCAATGTTACAATAGATTCTAACACCTCGACTGACGGGGCCGTTGTTGCAGCGCTTGCCAATAATGTTACAAGAAACTCCACAACAGCCGGCCTTTTCCAGTCAGGCTACTACCTGCTGCACATAGAGGCTGCAGGCGGGGATAAGATAAAGTTCCAGGTTTACGGGATAAATGCCTCCCCCACAAACACATCCCCTCTGTCATTCCCTGCCAATCCCGGAACAAGCACTCTTGTGAATCTTGTTGCGAATACTGCGGCCAACGGTTCCGCATGTCCTGCCTCCTATCCGGGGCAGTCGGGAACAACTCATTTAGGCTGCACCGGGAGCTATTGTGTCCACAACATCTGCAGGGGCTCCTCCACATTCTGCGGGGATGGGTTCTGCGATTCGGGGGAAAGCTGCAGCTCGGATAACAGCGCGTGTTCTAGCGGGTACGCGTGTACCAATGGCTGTGTAGCTACCACTACTGACACTGGAGGAGGGGGCGGAGGCGGAGGAGGGGGCGGAGGTGCAGCCACAACAACACCACCCTCTGAGGAGGAAAAGCCTGCAGAAACTATAGCTGAGGAATCCAAAACCCTCCTTTCCGTAACAGCAGAAACTCCTGCCACGGTCACATTTGAGGAGAATGTGGATATCCAGGAGATTGAGATAGAAGTTTCGAGCGGCTCAAGCAATGTGGAAATAACAGTTTCAAAGAAGAAGTCGAAGCCTGCGGGAGTTCCTGAGCCGCCGGGGCAGGTATTCGGCTATATGGAGATAACCGCAAAGAACATAAAGCCTTCGGATATAGAGAAGGCAACAATTACGTTCAAAGTGCCAAAAACATGGCTGGACAGCAACAATATTGATAAGGAAACCGTGAAGCTTAACCGTTATGCAGCGGAATGGGAAACCCTGCCCACTTCCATAGCACGGGAGGACAATGCCTTTGTGTATTACAAGGCTGTAAGCTCCGGCCTCTCTGTGTTTGCGATAACTGCGGAAAAAGTTAAACCCGCGCAGGCCTGCGTCCCAGATGAAAAGCAGTGTTTGGGGAACAACCTGCAGCAGTGCCCGGCCAGCGGAGCCGGATGGGTTATAACAGAGACATGCGAGTTCGGCTGCAACCCTGAAACACTCTCATGCAACCCCTCTCCTGAGGCCCCCGGGCCTGAGGTCCTGCAGCCAGCCCAGAAGCCTGAGCTGCTTGCGATAGTCCTGGCGCTTGCGGTCGTATTCGTTGTGATAGTGCTTATAGAGAGGAGGCACATTAAGAAAAAAACTTAAAAACTTCCCGAATGCACGAGGTTATTTCATAGAGGTAAGCTCGGATTTTACCCTGTTAATCTCATCCTTTACGGTTGAAAAGTATTTTTCAATATTGTGCCTCTCAGCCTGCGTAAGGGCTCCGCTCTCCTTCATATCTGCAGGCTGGTTGCTCACGAGGCGCGAGGAGACTATGGTTATTAGCGTGTCGAGGCTGTCAAGCGTCCTGTAGCTTGCCGTTATCCCCCGTGTAAGCCTCCTTTCCACCTCCGCAAGATTGTCCAGCGTTTCCTTTATTTCCTTGGAATACCGCCTCAGCTCCTCAAGGTTCTTCACAAGGTCGTTGTATTTCTCGAGCTTGATAAATAACGGAGGCTGCTTTGAAGGGGGTGTATTAGCCTGGGCGGCAGATTGAAAAGCTGTTTGCGGCTGTTGGGGTTGCGGCATCGGGGGTTCCTGAATAGGAGCTTGCTTGTCCTTTCGGCCGAACATAATGTATTATTCATCCTGCGGTTTAAAAAGATTAGACAGGACTGCGTTTAGCGTATTTGTTTCCCCCTCCCACATAACAAAGACATATTTGACAAATGAAGTAAAATGCGCCAGGCGGGGATTGAACCCGCGTCTGCACCTTGGCAAGGTGCCATCCT
>CAYUWT010000131.1:0-3389 GCA_964448625.1 uncultured archaeon | reverse complement strand
ACAAAAGAAGCGCCAAAAGCCGAGGAGAAGAAGCCGGCAGATAAGAAAGCCCCGGAGAAGAAGAAATAGGGCTGGTTCTATTCTGCTATTAACCCCCTTTACTTTATGTTGAATGGCTTACAAAAGGAATGGTTCTTCAAAAACGATGTCTAACGCATAATATTTATCGCCTGTGCGAATCCTGTAGGGAAGAGCCTTCCCAGATTCCCGAGGAATTCCAAATTCTTTCGTATATTTCCGCGTTAAAAATTCGGCAAGTTTACTTCCTTCGCTGGCTTCTGTCTCAACTACAGATGATAAGACAGTTTTGGGCGCCCATGCATTATCAGCTTCTTTCAAGACATTTAACAAAGAAGGAAATTTGGATATTTCCTCTGCTGTCAAGTCAATATACCTTTCTTCTGTCTCGGTTCTTTCGGCAAGAATCCAACTGCTTTTTGGCCAGAACCACACCATGATTGCTGCAACAATAGCTATTGTCAAAATGATTGCAGGAAGCTTTGTTTTCATGATATCAAATCCCGGCCATCTTTCTATAGTCAAGAATTTTATCCAATTCTTTTTTGTCGAGCAGCCTTTTCCTTAAAACTATTTCCCTTATCGGGAGGCCCTTTTCATAAGCTTCTTTCACAACCTCTGCGGCCTTATCATAACCTATATGGGGGGCAAGAGCTGTGGCTATGACAGGGTTTTTTTCGAGATATTCGAGGCACTTTTCTTTGTTTGCCTTTATGCCGTCTATGCATTTTTCCGCAAAAACTGCGGAAGCGTTTGAAAGGATTTCTATAGAATCAAGCAGGTTGAGCGCTATCACAGGCATCATGGCATTCAGTTCCAGCTGCCCTGCAGAGCCGGCGTGGGTTATGCACTCATCGTTGCCCATAACCTGAAAGCAGGCCATGTTCACCATCTCAGGCACAGAAGGATTCACTTTGCCGGGCATTATGGAGGAGCCGGCCATAACCGGAGGGAGGGTTATCTCATGGAGCCCTGCAGCAGGGCCGGAATCGAGGAGGCGCAAATCGTTGGCAATCTTTGTGAGGCTTACTGCAAGGGTTTTGAGGGCTGAGCTTACAAATACGCAGGCATCTGCGGATTGTGTGGCTTCAAACGTGTTGCCAGCATGCCTGAATTTTATCCCGGTAAGCCTGTTTATCCAGTCAAGAACTATAGCCTTGTATTCCTTCCCTGCGTTAAGCCCTGTGCCTACCGCGGTCCCGCCTATGTTAAGTTCCGAGAGATATTCGGAGGCTTGTGCTGTCCGTTTGATGGATTTTCTTGCCGTCTCCGCATAGCCTGAGAACTCCTGCCCCAATGTCACGGGAACTGCGTCCTTCAAATGCGTTCTGCCTGATTTTGGAATATGCATGAACTCCTTTGATTTTTTAGAGATGGAGCTTTCCAGAACTTTTAAGGAAGGGAGCAGCTCTTTTTGGATTTGGGTAAAGGCGGAGATATGCATAGCCGTATGGAAAACATCATTCGTTGACTGGCTCATGTTCACATGGTCATTCGGGTGGATTGTCGTGTAATCGCCTTTTTTGCCGCGCAAAAGCTCTATAGCGCGGTTTGCTATAACCTCGTTCGCATTCATGTTCTGGCTTGTGCCGGCGCCTGCCTGGTAGGCGTCTATCAGGAACTGGTCTTTGAACCTGCCGGAAAGAATCTCATCGCACGCCTTCATCATAGCGTCTGCTTTCCGCTTTTCCAGACTGCCTGTCCTGCTGTTTGCGGCTGCTGCCGCTTTCTTGACAATGATAAGGGCTTCTGTGAGACACCAGGGCAGTTTGCGGCTGCTTATCCTGAATGTGTCCAGGGAGCGCTGTGTATGAGCGCCCCAGTAGGCTCCTGAGGGAACTTTGAGCCCCCCAAAAGAATCCTTCTCTGTCCTCCAGTTCATAAATATAAAATGAAATGTGGTTGTTAAATAGTCATGCAAACGCGCGCTTGCTTACTGTGATGGCTGTTTCCCTCTCTGTTATGTATCCGTAGTCTGATTCCACAATTATAAGGGACTCCCCTGTGCCTGAGGCTGAGGGGGTTGCTATCAGGCTGCAGATAAGCTCATTTTCCTGCCCCTTGTAGAGGGTCAGGATTCTGCCGGAAGCATCCTGCCCGCAGCTTTCTCCCTCAACCCTGACGTTGGAGGAGGATGTTATGCGTAGCGTTATCTTGTGCCATGTCCCTGGATTGCAGGGCCCGTTGCATATGACTCCTCCCCCCCTGTTGATTATTTTTATCGCAACCGGGAAGCTTACAGAGCCCTGCGAGAGCCTTATGGGGTTTCTTGCTTCCACATCTATAGCAACAGGGCTGAGCGTTGTCTCTTTTTTGGAGGGCAGGCTCTTTATGTCGTCTATCCGCCTTATATCCGCTGAGGGGCCTATGAAAATGGATGTGGCTGAGATTGTGCGGTATTCGTAAGTAACGCGTGCCTTCGGCCTGTATGTGCCCTTAAGGCCTTCAGGCACATCAGGAGCCTGCAGCTTGTATACGCAGTTTATGAAGTTTTTTGGAGGGAGCATAAAGCCTTTGAGGCTGTCGCACGTGGAGCTGACCAGCCAGTCCTCGAGCTTGATTCCCAGTATCTCTATTGAATCTATTTTTGCAGGCACATCCCCGCTGTTGTCAAGCCTGAGCTCAATGCTCAGTTCCTCCCCAGCGTAGGCGGTCTCGAGATCTGACTTGAATGATGCTATGGAAAGGCCTGGGCTCCCGAAATCGGTCTGGCCAACGCAGCCTGAAACAGCAGCCAGCAAAAAGAGGAGGGCAATATTTCTCATTGCTAAAATATTCCGTTTTGTTATTGATAAACGGTTTATGCACGGAAAGTGATGCAGTTTGGGCACAAAACCGCTGCTATTGAAAGGATAACCAGCGCGAGGAACATCGTTATCCATATCCTTCGCTGCCCTATCGATTCGAAAAGCCATGCGAGAAAGCCAAACCATATGGCAAAGTAGGAGATGAGGGGGAAATTGAAGGAGAGTATCATGGTGAAAATGTAGTTTCCCTCCAGCCATATCGCGTATTCCACCAGCCCGAATGAGGCGCCCAAAAGCAAAACCCCCCATATAAGCAGCCTTGCTGAGCGCTTTTTGTCCTTTTCGAAGAAGATTGTGAAAATTATGAGAAGGGAGGCAAACAGGCCGGAGATAAGGGATAGTGCAAGTATGGGCTCTGAGAAGGCCATTGTAGATTTTATACAGCTAATTAAAATATCCCGGAAATTAATGTGCGGGTAATCATCTACCCCGTGCTGTGCCTATTACTGTTACTCTTGTGCTTTTCTCGATAAGATACCTGTAGTCCAGCTCCATTGTTATCAATGTTTCCTCCCTGAATGTCGGCCCCCTCCCGCTTATGTCAAGCTCGCATGTGACCTGTCC
>CAYUWT010000130.1:0-3423 GCA_964448625.1 uncultured archaeon | reverse complement strand
CCTGACCGGAACCGTCAGTCGCGTATGAGGCCACCACCACACAGTCGGCATTTGCAAGCGTCCCCTGCATGCCCTCCGTTTCTGAGGGGTCTGCTACCCTGCATTCAAAACCGTGGTAGTCCAAGAAAGCCGCGCCGAGGCTGTTCCTGACTATGGGCAGCGCTTCCAGCCCTGCCTGTCTTAACAGGAAGCAGAGCTCAGTCCCCACCCTGCTGTTTGCCCCGACAACCGCGATTTTCATGGCCTTCCCTTTTTGTAGATGCTTTCTGTCATCCTTGTGACCTCAAGAAATGACTCCTTCTCAGAATCAAAGTTGATGCCCTTTTCTATAAGGCCGAGGTAATGTTTCCATCTCAGGTAGAAGGCCTGGAATGTTGTGGCGGCAAGCGAAACTTCCGGCTGAAGGGCAAAATTAGTTCCGTCTGCATCCACTGTGACGGGGGAGCCGGGGTCTGTATGGTCAAAATGCAGCTCGGCCGCAGGAAAACGGACAGAAAGCCTGTTTCTGATGGGCCTTATCATGCTCAGCCTGAAATCTATGTCCACGGAACTTTTTGCTTTCCGCGCCTTTATAGAGGCTGAAACATCAACATCCAGATCTCCGTGAAACAATATACCGGCCTCCTCTACGCCGAATTTATAGCCTTCAAGCAGCGTGGCCAGCTGGCTGAGGCTGTGGCACCCCTTCTCAGCCAGTATGCCGCCGCCGCTCAGCTTCGGGTCAGTCTGGTAATGGCCTGTTTCCTTGCCGGTTTTGCCTATTATGCCGCCTTCTGTTATCTCAATCCTTTCAAGGCTCCCGAAAACCCCGGATTGCACAACGGCAGCCAGCCGGCCTACGGAGCTGTAGCACACCCTCATATAGTTGCATGCAGTTTTTTTGGCCATCCTGAGGAATTTCAGGTGAGATTTAGTATCGGCTGCAAAGGGCTTTTCAGAGAACACAGGCGTGCCGCGCTTCCCAAACTCCTTTATGTAGGGTTCCCTTGAGCCTACAGGTATTGCCAGGAGAACGCAGTCGCATGATGGCAGCTGCGAAACATCCTCTATATGCACCCCGGTTGTTCCGTACAGGGAGGCAAGTGGTGTGGGGTCCTTTATGTCTGCAACATATCCTACCTCTACACCACGCATGCATGTGAGGAGAGGCAGGTGCACAGCTGATGTTATGCTCCCCGCGCCTATTATACCGACCTTTATGCTTCCCATAGCACGCCCGCAGCTACGTGTATATTTGCGGCAAACATAATTAAGGGAGCCGCTTTTATATACCATATCCAGTCTATTGATATGAAATGCTTGGTCACAGGCTGCGCAGGCTTCATAGGCTCCCATCTTTGCGAAAGGCTTGCCCAAGAGGGGCATGATGTTGTGGGGGTAGACTGTCTCACTGATTATTACAATCCGAAAATAAAGGAAAGGAATATGGAAGAGGTGAAAAGCCGCAAAAATTTCCTTTTCCTGAAGGAGGACATGGCCAATTATGGGTTGGAAAGGCTGGTGGAAAGGGCAGATTATGTGTTCCATCTTGCAGCCCAGCCCGGGGTGAGGAAAAGCTGGGAGGATTTCGGGCTGTGTATGAGGAATAATATCCTTGCAACACAAAGGCTGCTCGAGGCTGCAAAGGATTCGGAGATAAAAAGGCTTATTTTTGCAAGCTCTTCTTCCGTATATGGCAGCACTAAGCCTCCTTTCAGGGAGGATATGAAGCTGTCGCCTATATCGCCCTATGGGGTGTCAAAAGAAGCGTGTGAAAGTCTGTGCAGGCTTTACTGGGGGGAGCATAATGTACCGGCTGTTTCCCTCAGGCTTTTTACTGTGTATGGCCCGAGGCAGAGGCCGGATATGGCATTCCACAGGTTCATATCCTCAATTCTTGGGGACAGGGAAATGGAAATCTACGGAGACGGCAGGCAGAAAAGGGATTTCACATATGTCTCGGATGTTGTGGAGGCTTTCATACTGGCAATGGGGGCTGAGCCTGGAGGAGCATATAACGTGGGCGGCGGCAGAACGGCCTCTGTGAATGATGTTATCGGAATGCTTGAAAGGATAACAGGAAAGGAGGCAAAGGCGAGAAAAACGGAGGCTCAGGCAGGGGATATGAAAGAGACATCTGCGGACACAGCAAGGATGGAAAAGCTTGGGTGGAAGCCGAAGGTGACGCTGAACGAAGGCCTCAGGAGGCAGGTCGAATGGATGGTGTCCGACTGATTTTTCTGTAGGCTTTCATGAGAACCGTCACTGTGCTCTGAGGCAGATTGTTCTTCATATAAGCCGCGCATCCTACAGCCAATTTTTTTCTCTCCGTGTCAGTTGATTTTATTCTACTGGCAAGGGATTTGTGATCCCCGTTCCTGAAGGTAAGTATGCACCCCCATCTGCTTTCTATCTCCCTGAAAAATGGGATATCAGAGGCTACCACCGGAATGCCCCAGGATATGGCAAGGTTCATTACACTGGACTGGCTGACATGCCTGTAGGGCAATGCTAAAATATCTGTATTTTCCATTATTTTTGGGATTTCATGACTGCTGAAAGGGCCCCTGAACTCTACCCTCCCACTGATTCCAAGCTCAAGGGCAAGTTGCTTGAGCTCATTATAATAATCCCCATCTTTCACCGCTCCGGCAAAAACGAGCCTGCATCCCGGCGGCAGCAGAGCGAGAGCCCTCAGCGCAATATCATGTCCCTTGTTCCTGTGGACAAAACCAAGTATGGTTATTGTATTTGAAGCTGCCTGTTTAGTGCGCCTCCTTGGTTTTTTCGGGCGTTCAAAAACAGCAAGGTTCTTTATCATGATTTTGGAGCTCTCGATCCCTTTTTCTTCGAGTATCCCTTTCGCAACATTGCTGTGCACATGCAGAATGGAGGAGCGCTTCAGCATATGATAGTCTATCATTTTCCTGTAAAGCCTCCTTGCAGCTCCTGCAATGCCATAAGGGTCATACTCTCCAACGTCATGGAGGGTTGTGAGTATGGGTTTTCTGCAGGCAAGCAGGTAGAATAGAGGCGTGTATATGCCCGCGAAACCCACCTTGCCGAAAAGCCCGTATCCATGCTGGACATGGATTATGTCGCAATCCTTTGAGGCATTTCTTGCAAGGCGGCAGAATTCAAAAGGATTCATGGAGGAGGGGTTTTTTATCTCTATTATGCTCACATTAACTCTTTTTCTTAGGTGCGGGACAAGCTGCTTCGCATAATCAGCATTGCCGCATACAGCGCTCCATGGGGTCACCATATTAACCTTCATATCAGCTCCCCGACAGCTCCTATATATCCTTTCTTAAAAGCAGAAATGGAAAACTTTTTAATTACCTCCTTCCTGCTGTCTTCCTGTTCTTCCAGCCTCCTAATTTCTTCTGAGTATTCTTGTGGCATGTTTTTCCTTACAACGCGGCAGTTCCCTGATTCTATCTC
>CAYUWT010000129.1:0-3451 GCA_964448625.1 uncultured archaeon | reverse complement strand
CACGATGAAACAGAGATGGAATGCCCGTTTTGCGAGAAGGGAAAAATCAGGGTTTACTGTCAGGAAGGCTATCTTCAGGCAAAGACCAGCAGGATTTCAGCAGGCGCAAAGCAGACCTATCACCGAGTAGGGGAGAAACATATAGTAAGGGATGATTGCCCTGCCTGCGGCAAATCAAAACAGGAAATACAGGACGTTCTTGAGGGGAAAGAGAAAAAGGAAGTGGACCCCAACAAATTCTTGGAAAGAATGAAACAGGCAGGCTTGCCGACAAAGATAGAAAGGAAGATAAGATAGATAAAAAATGATACGTTTGTCCAAACAAAAAGCAACGTTCCTAAAAATAGTCCCCAAAAACATCAAAAATGATAATTTTGAGCGCGCAAAATAAGAGAAATATAATATTATCTCAAAGTAATCAAAAAAGATTATTATGAGATATTAAAATACCCTATAAAGTATTTAATTAGCTTATAGTAATCAAATTAGATTACTTTAATCTCATTAAGTATTTAAGTGTGCTAACCAATAATAGCTATGAAAGCCATAGAGCTTCTCGAAAAGCTGCGAAACATGCCGCTGTTCACCATAAACGACATCTCGCGGATAACTGACAAAGGTGACAAATATGTGAAGACCATGGCATACAGGCTGAGGAAGAGGGGCATGATAAAGCGCATTGAGAGGGGGAAATATACTGTGCACGAGGACATCCTGCAGTTTGCATCGCACATTACAACCCCCTCATACATAAGCTTCTGGACAGCCCTGAAAATCTACGGCCTGACAGAGCAGCTTCCGTCGGGGGTCATGGTTGCCGTGGCAAGGCCAAGGAAAGAGATTATTTTCAGCGGGGAAAGGATAACATTCACAAAAATCAGCCAGTTCTGGGGTTACGGAAAAATGAGATACAGGGATTTTGACATCTTCATTGCGGATAAGGAAAAGGCCGTTATAGACTGCCTTCTCTCAAAGAACACCCCGTTTGACGAGGCGGCAAAAGCCATATTGGGAAAAGAGCTGGATTATGACAGGCTTATGGAGTATGCAGAGAAAACAAAAAACAGCTCTCTCGCAAAAAGGGCAGGCTTTCTTGCTGAAAAGGCAGGTTACGATGCGTCCTTCCTGCTTCACATAGCAGACAGCAATTATATACCGCTTAACTGGGCCTTGAAAAGCAGGGGCAGGAAGGATTTCCGCTGGAAAGTAATAGTTAATGAGGAGCTTGATGATATATGATATCTCTTGAAGAGCTCAGGCAGAAAGCAAAGATGCTTGGGCTTAGCCTTGGCAATGCGGAAAAGGATTACATCCTAAGCCTGATGCTTTCGATAATTTCAAGGAGGACGAAAAATGAGCTTGTGTTCAAGGGCGGCACGTGCCTCTACAGATTTTACGGGCTTGACAGGTTCAGTGAGGACATCGATTTTAGCGCCATAAGGCCGATTGATGTCGAAAGTCTCTCCCGGGCAATAGTCGCGGACATGAAACTTTTCGGAATTAATTGCATTCTGCATGCAAAAAGAGAACCGCATAACTCTATATTGTTGACGTTCAGGTGCGAAGGGCCGCTTTACAAAGGAAATCCTATGGCTTATTCCGGAGTGAATGTCGACATAAACCTCAAGTCAGCAGTTGAGCTTGAGCCTGCAAACAAAGAGCACTCTTCCTTGTATCAGGAAGTGCCGAGGTTTTCCCTTCTTGTAATGCAGGAAAGTGAGATATTGGCAGAAAAGATAAGAGCTATTATGTCGCGCACGAAAGCCAGGGACATATATGACTTGCATTATCTGATAAGAAAGGGGCTCAAGCCAGACAAAGAGTTGGTTGAAAAAAAATTCGGATATTATGGCTACAAATGGGACCAGCAGTTTTTTGCCGGAAGGGTTGCGGCCGTAGAGAGTGTCTGGCAAAAGGAACTGGCCCGCCTTGTGGCAAAAACACCCCTGTTTGACGAAGCGAAAGGGCTTGTAGTTTCAGAATCCAAAAAATGGAACCTCTGATCAGCTTTTGCTTCCGGCCCCCTACAGCCTGTCATGACAGGCAAAAAGGCGGCGTTTGCATGAACCCGGATGGCCCTATATTTTCGTTGCGGTCATTGCATCTTACAGTTTGCTTTAAGTGTCCCGCTCCCTAAAAATTCTTCATGATGCCGGAACCCGGAACCCTGAATTTTATTAAACAGAATGCTGAATATTAAGAGGATGATAAGATGAGCAACCTCGCAGACAGGAAATGCGCCCCCTGCATGGGCGGCGTGCCTCCGCTGGAAGGGCCCAGAATAAGCATCTTCAATGAAGAGCTGAGCGCTGAATGGAAAGTGGTTGAAGAGCACCACTTGGAAAGAACTTTCAGGTTCAAGAACTTCAAGGAGGCCCTTGACTTTGTCAACAGGGTGGGAGGGCTTGCGGAGGAGCAGGGCCACCATCCAGACATCTACCTCGCATGGGGCAGGGTGAAGATAACCCTCTGGACCCATAAAATCAATGGGCTGCATGAGAACGATTTCATACTTGCGGCAAAGATTGACAGGATTTTTGCAGGGTAAAGGTTTTATTAAACTGTTCGAATAGAGTTTCATGAGGGCTGCTTTCATCCTCCTCCCTTTGCTCATCGCCTCAGGCTGCGTCTCCCAACAGGCCTCTCCGCCAGCCAGCTACAAGGACTTCACATTCGAGGCAGAGGACAGGTTTGTGCTCTATGCGGACCTCTACCAGAAAGAAGGCGCCCGCCCTATAATACTGCTCCACCAGCTCGGGAGAGACAGGTCAAGCTGGAGGGGGTTTGCAGCAGAGCTGAACAAAATGTATGCTGTGCTTGCTGTTGATATGCGGGGCCACGGCCAGAGCACCATACAGAACGGCGTTCAAAAGCAGCACACCTCCTTCTCCGAAACCGATTTTAACAACATGGTGAGGGATGTTGAAGCCGCAAAGGAGTTCCTAAAGATTATGGGCTATGACACCTCCAAGATTGCTGTTATAGGCGCAAGCATAGGGGCCAATGTTGCACTTGCTTCCGCAGCGCTCGACAAGGATATAGCTGAAGTGGTTTTGCTTTCCCCCGGGCTTGATTACAGGGGCGTGAACGCAGAGCAGGCAGCCTACAGGTACAAAGGCCCGGCGCTCATCATGGCAAGCGAAGGCGACACATATTCAGCTGACTCCTCGAAAACCCTTGCAGGGATAATGGAAGGGAGCGCGCTCAAGCTTTATTCCGGTTCTGCGCACGGGACGGATTTGCTCGCAAACAATGAGGCGAGGAAAGCAATCCATGAGTGGCTTGAGGACAACTTTGGCTGACATTTTTTGGATTAAACCTTTTTAACAAGTTCAACAGGAAAAAGGTTTATTGAATGGCTGGAAGACAATTTCGGTTGAAAATTTGCGCTCCATTTACAGATGCAACAGCCTAATTTTAATAAGTACTCTACATATACTTTATGAAAGAC
>CAYUWT010000128.1:0-3452 GCA_964448625.1 uncultured archaeon | reverse complement strand
ACCCACCACCCAGCGTTCTGGCACGCCTGCACCTTGTCTGCAAGCCTCAGGTTGGACTGTTTCAGCTCTTCCTGCAGCTTTTCCAGCCTTTCACGAGATTGCTTTATTATATCGCGAAGGCTTTCCCTGCCGCCTCCTGTTTCGGGTTGCCCCCCGGGCTCTCCTCCGGGGCCGGGCCCTGTTCCCGGCTCACCACCTCCCGGCTGGGTTCCACCGCCGGGAACAGCAGGGGATTTGACTGTTATGGGAGGCACAAGGGCTTCCATGGAGCGCAGCTCTGTCCCCAGCCCGTTGGGGAACGAAACGAAAAGGGTGAGGCGGTTGGTGCTGTATGTTATGGAAGGCTGCTTGCCGCACCTCTCATCAGCAGGCAGGACAAGGCTGCAGGTTATAGCGTTCGCTGTAACAGCCACTTCCCCCTTTAGCGGCTTGTATATCTTATCTCCTCCGCCAAGCTCGCAGTTGGCAAAATCCCCAATGATATCATCAAAATCCATCTGCGCCTCGTCTATCACAAGCCCTTTGGGCTGGTTATCTATGTGGCCTGTCACCTTTATCTCATTGTCAACCTCACACGATTCGAAGGTAAGGGGAGCCTTTGGGGAATCTATCACAAAATCAATATATTCAAACTGCCTGCACACCCCCGGGTCGTTTTGGTTCTCTGTGTCCACATCGCAATAATAACCATTCCCAAACTGGGGGTCCTGCCAGCAGCTGCAGTCCACGCAGCTTGTAGAAGCGCTCTCACCATATTTGACCTCGCACACCCCGTCGCCTATGTGGAATACCGGGTATATTTCTATGGCAGGTATATCAACCTCGCTTTCAAGCCTCTGCTGGCCGGAGGAGGCGGTGAATATAACCCTGCCATCAATTATAGTTTTTGGCATCCTGCACTGGTCCTCCTCAAGTGGCGGGATTGAGAGCTCGCACCTTGCTGTCCCCCCTCCCCTCACATCATCACATGATACTGTTATTCCAGGGTCGTCAGTGCTGTCCGTAACGAATTCCGCAGAGTCCAGAAATGTTGATGTGGAAAGCCCGCTGAACCTTAAAGTAATGGTTGCCATGTGATCCTCAAAGCAGTCCTTGAAGGTGGTGTTGCTTATCCTCACAAGCTCCGCAGAAAAGCTGCCGGGCTGCGGCTCAGGTCCCGGTCCCGGCCCTCCGCCATCTGATGTGCATGCCCCTGAGGAGCTGCATACAGCGTCTGGATTCGAGCAGCCGGTATCCTCGCAGCAGTTAGTTTCAGTTTCACCAGTATCAACCCTCCCGTTGCCGCATGCCCCTTCGCACGGGCAGCTGAACCTTACGGAGAATGAGGGTATAGAAGATGAAACGGATATGTCCCGGGTTTTTGTCCCGTCTTGCACCGTTCCGCGTACCTCCACATTGAACGGCCCTATGCGCTTATCCTGCTCCCCGCATTGCTGGGGCGGCTCGATTATTATCTTCCCCTCGAACAGGCCATTGCCTTTCTCACGCAGCTCAACATCCGGGTCGCTCACTATCTGGAAGTCTGCCGAAAAGCTGGAGGGAGCATTCTTAAGCTGCGCTGTAAAGGTGGCCTCTGTGCTCTGGCTGCATGAGCCTGAAGGGGGCCGTATCTGCGATATTTCCAGTGTTATATCGCTCTCCTTCCTGCAGACCCCGCTTGCAGGCTCCTCAGGGTCCTGCAGCTCGCAGAAAAAGCCCTCCCCGCACCCAAAGTCAGCGCAGCATGCCTCGGCCGTTTCGCCGAGGGCTGTTTCAGCAACACCGTTCCCGCAGGTGAAGGTGGGGTTCTTTGCTATGGTTATAGCATTCCTTACAGAGTTGCTTGAAACAGGGAACACGAAAAGGAAATCATTTGACAGGCTCTTTATGGAATTGGCAGCTGGTGTAGAAGGGGTGAATTTAGGCGGCTGGGAATCAAGGCTGTCAGCTTCTGCACCCAATGAAAGCAATTTGCCGGCCTCCTTGAAAACAATCTCCTTGGCCCATGAGAAGGGGAGCATGTTTGTGCTGGTTATGAACGCCTTGGTTGGTTGAGCCATGCTGCTCTGTTTCAGGACAAAGTCCACATCACCGAGGTTGTTGGACTTTATGTCAAACCTCTCGGCATCGCTTCTTGTGACAGTGTAATAGAAGCCGTGCCAGCTGGTGCCTAATTCCTCGTGCGTGGCCTTGAAGAAAATTATTATCTTTGCAGACTGCGGGAAGCGGGCAGGCACGGTTTTCTGGCTTTCAGGTATGAGGTCTATCCATGCCATCTCCACATCCGTGAAGCGGTCTGTCTGCAGCGGGTCTATCTTGGCCGTGCAGTCTATCACATCCATATCCCTGCACGGGAACATGTATATCTTTGAAATCGGCCTTGTATCCGAGGAGGCTATTATCTTGGCCCTGAACTTTATCCTTGACCATGTGAAGTCCGAAGGCTCGTGGGCTATCTCTGCCTGTATTGTGGCAAATTCGAAAGGTTTTATCTCAGCCTTGTCAACAACCTTGCCGTCGCTAATAATGTTAACATTGACAGCGCCTGCTATTGAAACCATCGAGAACAGCACTATTGCGGCAAGCAATATTATGATTTTCATGGGCTGACCACAGCGTATGCAACGCTGCACCCTCCTCCTGCATAAGGCCGGTAAAGGACAGGCCCGAAAGAAGGCGTGCATGTTTCAAGCACATTGGAATATGTTATGATTCGTGCAGATCTTGCTACAGTATCCTGCTGTTCCTTTAATGGTTCCTGAGGCACAGGTATGTAAAAATAAAGTTCCCTTGTGTTTTCCGTTATTGTGACTATATCGAAAAACCCGCCCTTTTCCGAAGCGCCATCGCTGCTGAAAAGGGTTCCTGCAATGCTGTATGTGCCTTCGGGTATTGTGTAAGAAGAGATGGGCTTTGTGAATGTGGCCGGTAATATTTCCCTCTCAGGAGACTGCAGCCTGAGAATCACAGACCCTTTGGCTGCTGTCCTTGACTCAGGCTTGTTTTCTATCACATATCTGGATTTTGCTGGATCGTTTTTGACAGCAACTTCATAGAAGTATAGTGTAACCCGCACCTCCTTTTTCATTTCAGCCTTGTATCCGGAAAGCTGCTGTGGAGATAAGGATGCGGAATAATCAGCGTATCCATACTTTGTAATCTTAAGCTCGCCTGAAATGTAAGGCGCTTTGCCGACAAGCCTGCCACCGGAATCAGTCTTTCCTATGTAGCAGCCTCCAAATGTGACATCAGCTCCTGCAACAGGCTTTCCAGAGCTTGCAACCCTCAAATCAACCTCCTGTATTTTTGGCAAGCATCTCTCGCTTGAGGAGAATGAATATGTTGAATCAATCTTCCCCGGCTGGTTGTCCTCTATTGAAACAGGCACCGAGAACAAAAATATGTTGTTTGTGAAAGGGTCTTTAACCGCTGCTATCGCAGGGA
The DNA here is from genome assembly GCA_964448625.1 of uncultured archaeon. GTDB lineage: Archaea > Aenigmatarchaeota > Aenigmatarchaeia > QMZP01 > QMZP01 > CAYUWT01. Next base: position 29 of record CAYUWT010000128.1, on the reverse strand, counting down.
ATCTTATATCATAAAGGACCTTGACAGAA
>CAYUWT010000127.1:0-3500 GCA_964448625.1 uncultured archaeon | reverse complement strand
GAGAAGCCGGAAAGGGGGGAGAAGCAAGGGGTTATGAATGTTAAAACGGGATTGTGCAAAGAAAGGGAAAAAAATAAGAAAAATGCTTATATGCAGAAATAGGTGAGAGTTGGCTTATCTCCTGTCCTTCCATTCGAACACAAGGGCTGCGCCTGCAAACACGAAGCCCACAACGATCGAAACGAAGAAGTTTTCAAGGGTGAACTCGCTCTTCAGGATCAGTTCAGAGGCGTTGTACAGCACAAAAGTGAGGGCGAAACCGAAAAGCGGTATGGATGCCATCTTGCCCGGCGAGACTATGCTCTTGCCAAGAGTGAAGCCTCTCCCCAGCCATGCTATCGCTCCCCCAAGGAAGTACATCGGGACCGCGCTTGATATGAAAGCCGCAATCATGTGGAAAATGCCGCTGCTGCTCACGGGAAGCGCGCGGTTGTAGCCGCTGAATGTCCCCAGCAGCATGAATGCTATGGCCACCACGTAAGCGAAGAACGCAAGCCTGTTCTTTGCAAGGGAGTATATGAGCTCCTGGCCGGCAGCTACTGTATAAGACTCCAGAGGCTTGAAGCCCTTTATAGCAAGCAATATCCCTATGAGGAATATAGCTATCCTGAGTCCGAAGGCGTCGAAGAGGCTTACCAGAATGAGGAAAATGGAAGGGACGCCATAGAAAATGAGCGCTGTTTTCGGGTTTTCCAGGCTTCTTTCTACGAAATCCTTTATCTGGAAGTATGCAGATTCCAGCTCCTCAGCCTGCTTCACAACAAGCCTGTTGAGGGAGATTATGGGGAGGCGCGAGGTTATTACTGGGATTATGTGCTCATCTTCCGCCCCATCTGTCACCAGAAGGACATGCGTTGCGTGGTATTCCTTAAGAACCGTGTCAAGCTGCCTTGATATGGCCTCGTCGCTTTTAATCCCAACGTCCCTGTCGCCGGTAACGCAGGCAACCTCAACGTCCCTGTCCTTCCTCATGCGGTCATAGACTTTCACGGACTCGAACATGGTGTTGAAGTCCGTATCAGCCGGATCCGCCAAACCCAGCTTTGTTGCCGCGTCCACCATTTTTTCCCTGCCGATAACAGGGCCCTTTACCTTCCCCTTGGCTCCCAAATCATCATCCCTGTCCACGCAGAGAACCAGAATTCTTTCGGATTTTTCAGAGGGCATATAGAATAGATTAAATCCTCTTATAAATGTTTCACATTACACATGTAGGGGTTTGACGAAATAAAGGTATTTGGCAGCTTTATTTTTTCCTGTACAATCGCTCTTTGTATTGGGATGCATAAAAGTTTTCAGGTTCAAGATTGTAAGGGCGCGGCTGGGAGATATACCATAATTCCTTTGAACATCTTCCGGAGCATCCATATCAGCAAACGAAATGCAAAGTTTCTTCAAAGTTCCAAGAGAAAGTTTTGTCATAACAATTTTCCAGCGGTTTAGAAGCTATTTCACCAGCAGCTTGACTCTCTCTATGTCATATTTCCAGTCTGCGGGTATCTCTTTTGAGCCTATATAGTGCTTTGCAAGCCTGCGTATCTTTGATTTTGTGAGCTCCAGACCCCTCTTCGCAGAGGTGTCCCACCTGTTTTTCGCAAGATGGTTATGGAGAATGACAGCCCTTTTCATGAGGTTGAACATGTCCTCGGGGAATGGGGGGTAAAGGCCCTTTTCCACAAGCACGCCTTTTATCCTCAGCTTTTTCAGCCTTACTGTGGGTATGCCATACTGGTCCCGCAGAACCGTGCCTATCTGTGCAGACTGGTAGCCCTGCTTCGCAAGCTTCACTATTATCTCTTCCATCTCCTCTTTCTTGTACTTTACCCACGGGGCTATGGAGTGCTCGGGTTTCTTGCTCCCCGACTTCCCCTTCCTGCGGGAATACATGCGTGCCATGCTACATTAGTAGAGCTTTTGAATATTTAAATGCTTCCAGGAGTTTTGGTATATTAGCGGCTCAGGGGAATATTAAAGAGAGCTGAATGGCCGACCCTTCTCTTGTACCGTTTATCGTGAATGCGATACCGCTCATCATCCAGGGGGCTGATGTTATATTCTATGTGGTATCCATCACCATATTCGGCGGGATAGCGGTCAGGGGCTTTTCCCGAAGGCCCAACGGCCTGGTAAGATATGCGGCAATGGTATTCACAGGGCTGCTTTCCGTTGCGGCAGGGAAGGCCTTTTCCCGGTTCATCCCGGTTCCGAATGAAGGTATTTTCCAGCTGCTGAGCCTCGACTCATTTGCCGCAGCGCTTGCCGCCTCCCTTGCGTTCTTCTTTTCGTTTAGGCTGCTTTCCGCCGGGCTGCAAATGGAGCCTTTGAAAAGGCTGGAATCTGAGTTCTCAGCCCTGCGGAAAAGGCTGATAGAGGAAAGGATATTGAAGCCCATATCGGAAAAGACGGCACGGGAGATGGCAGCGCATGCCGCAGGCGGGGATGCGAAAGCGGCAAAACTCGAAGGGGACTCATGGATTGTGAGCGTTGAAAAGGGCAAAAATATTGTTTCAGTCTCTGTCAATGCGGCTGACGGTGCAATAAATGAAATAATCTATTCGAAATCGAAGGCCGTTAATTTCTTTCACAACCCGTACAGGCTCCTGGGCCTTGCAGTTTTGATTGCCACAGCCCTGGTGGTAGCTGCGTTTTTCTCCGGCTTCCCGAGCATTTCGAAGCAGCTGGAGGGCATGGGGTTCTCCCAGGAACTGCTTGACAAGCTTTCAGAGCAGCCCCAGCAGTCTTCCGGATGCGCGGATGCTTTTTCCCTCCTCAATAAACCGGTAAATATAGCAACGCTTCCCGTATATACGGACAGCTCACTTAAAGGGCAGCTGGAGCAGGAAGCGGGAACAGAAATAACCGATTTGAGGGTCCTGTCAAAAGGCCCGCCTGTTGTCATCATGGGCCTGACCGATGATGGCAGGGCGTGCATTTACACGGCGGGAGAGGTATGCGGGTGCGTGGCTGTGCGGGGAGGCAGCTGATATGCATTCAAGATAAAGCCTCTAGCGAATAGAGGGGGGTAAGAGCATTGCGGAAGGCTTCGCTCAGGTCCTCTGTCAAAAAGGTGTCAGGCTGGGCGGTTCCTTTTGCCACTGAATTGTAAGCGTCAATCTCTTTGACCGCATTATGCACGTCACCAAGCCTTTCCCTGAAGCGCCGCAGCCCTTCTGTATCATGCAAAATACCGCTTTTCGGCCGCCTGTTCTGGAGCCAGTACCTTGGAAAGCGCCTCCATGCAGGTCTGTCGTTGCCTCTTGCGCAGTATGAGACTGCTGTTATGCCCGCCCTCCTGTAGCGGAACATATAGCCCATCGCCCTTTCCATCTCAGCCCAAACCGTTATCATATCCAAAGGCTTGAGTGAGTAGTCATTCTCGGCATCCTCGAAAGCTTCTGCAAGGAAGTCAAGTTTCTTCTTTTCAAATTCATAAAGAGCCCTGGAGTCCTGGATAAGGCCGGCCTGTCGAGTTCCTACCGCCGCTGCGCCGGCGATTTCTT
>CAYUWT010000126.1:0-3505 GCA_964448625.1 uncultured archaeon | reverse complement strand
TCCTCGCATAAGGCAGTCCTGCGTGCTCTATATGATTCGGATTCTCTGAGCTCGAGACAGATAAAAGAGGTCACGCATCTTTCCGGGCGGACTGTCAGGCATGCCATCCTCGGGCTGAGGAGAAGGCACATGATTGTCGGGAAGCTTTCCTTTGCTGACATGAGGGCGAGGAGATATTCGCTTTCCCCCCAAGCCTGCCTCTGTGATAGCTAAAGCGGCATCTTTTTCTGAACGGCGGAAGGGGTGTGAGTGAATGAATTACGAGGCTCTTGATGCCAAACTGAAAAAATTTAACCCCGGATTTTCTGCAGTGCCGGGAGGCTCGCCACATCATGGGACAACGGCCTATACGGCAAACGTTGTTTATACGCAGCTCAGGCCTTCAGGGTTCGAAGGCAATGTGGTGGCAGTCATCAATGAAAGGAACAGGGTGGCTGTCGTTGATAATTCGAGGCTTTCAGGAGATCTTGCAGCAGGTCTGCGAATGAGTCTGCCCGGCTATTCCATGGAGGAATATTCCGGAGACACAGCGTTGGTATAAGCATCCACAGGCCCTTTGGTTGGCATCTACGGCGGCTTATAATCGTTAAAAATACCGCTGCACATAGAGGTTATAGAAGCCTCAGTAGCTCAGCGGTAGAGTGGCTGCCTCGTACACAGGGATATCATGATAGCCAGGAGTTGTCGAGACAGCAGCAGGCCGTGGGTTCAAATAACCCTTTTTCCACTAAACGTCCCGCATACAAAGCGAATCATGTATGCGGGTAGTTGCCTTGTCAAAAAGCGTTAACGGAAAAAAGTATTGAAAATCCCACCTGAGGCTTTCACAAACACCCCACATGCAAAGCGATTTCAAACGTGGGTGGTTACAGATTCCCCCATCCGGGGTTCTTCCTGTACTGCCTTATCGTCCAGAGGCCCCACACAAACTGCATTACACCGAAGAGGAGGGCTATATAGCCGGGCATCATGAAAAGCGGATTGCCAACAGAAATCATGGATATCCCTCCGGCCATATAGATTACAGCCAGCGCCAAAAGCGCATAGGCCGTTGCAGGCTGTCTTGTCGCATGCATCACGATGAAGTCGATAAATGCTAATATTATTATGAGCACGGGGGAGGCTATCGTGGCAAGAATTCCTATGATGGTCAGGGCAGCTTCGGCCATCAGAACGCCTCCTCAGCCACCATATCGCTATATTCGGGATGGGAAGGAAGGAATTTATTCTTTATGTAGGGGCATGATGGGATTATTTTATAACCGTTTTTCCTTGCAAACTCGAAAGCGAATTTGACAAGCTCTTCCGCTATCCCCTTCCCGCTCTGGCTTGCAGGAACCTCTGTGTGGTGGAGATCAAGGTATTCGTTAACCTGCGTGTATGCCACAACAGCCTCCTCGTTCCCGAAGGATATGAAGAACTTCTGCCCTATTGGGTCGTGCTCTATCTTCATGGTTGAATTTTCGTTTTTGTGGTTAAAATCCCAGCACCCTGAGTATTTTTGCCGTAGCTTTGAGGTTGTTGAAATAATAATCAGGCTGCGCCTCTTTCAATTGCCTTTCGCTTTCAGGGCCAGTTCCCACAGCAACAGCCGCAAAACCGAGCTTTTTTGCTGCTTTTATTCCTCTTATGGAGTCATCAAAAACCAGCACATCTCGCGGCTGGAAGCGCTTTCCGGCAGCCTTTTCCGCCCGCGACTCAGCCAGCTCCAGCAGGTCTTCCCTTTTCCTTCCCTCATCCCCGAATGCGGAAGCGGAAAAATGGTCCGCAAGACCCGCGTTTGAAAGTATAATCTCTGCCATCTCCCTTGTGTTGCCGCTTATCACTCCGAGAACGCATTTTCCCGCAAGGGCTTCGAGCAGGGGCTTTATTCCGGGAAGCGGCTTTATTTCCGCCTCTTTTATCGCTTCCCTGAATACCTTTCCAAAAGCTGCATGTATGAGCTGCCTCTTTGCCTCCGCTGCCTGCTTTCCAATGCCTCTCTTTTCCGCTATGCGCACAACAACATTGCCTATGGTGTCGCCGGAGAAATCAACATCGTAAAGCGAGCCCTTCACCCCGTAAAGCTCCATAAGCACCCGTGGAAAAGCCTTCTCATGCACCGCGAACAGGTCAACAAGCGTGCCGTCTATATCGAACAATGCCAATCTGGCTTTTTCCATCTTGACTTTAGGCTGCTGTTTGATATAAGAAGCTTGGGAGCAAAAACTAAATATCCCGTTACTGGGGATGTGGTGTAACGGCAGCATAGGAGCTTTGGGCAGCCCTTTTCCCAATGAGCTTGTCAAAAGCGCTGGCGGAAAAGCTTGGCAAAAAGCGTCAACGGAAAAAGGGTTAAAAACAGCTTCCGATCCCGGTTCGAATCCGGGCATCCCCATAACCTTTTTCTTTTAGAAAAAGAAAAACGTTAGCGAAAAAGAAAAGCGTCAAGGAAAAGAAAGCAGAATGGAATAAAGCAAGCTTATATTGCACCTTCCAATCATATAAAACATGCCTGAAGACTGCATATTCTGCGGGATTATAGCTGGCAGCATACCAGCGAAGAAGGTTTATGAGGATAGCGAGACGCTGGCGTTTCTGGACATCAATCCGCGCAACCCCGGCCACACTCTTGTGATACCGAAGGTGCATGCCGAAACCATATTCGAGATTTCGGAGGAGGACCTCAGGAACCTTATTTCCGCGGTCAGGAAGCTTTCGATTGCGGTAAAGGAGGGCACGCGTTCTGACGGGATTTCGATATCCGCAAGCAACGGGAAGTCAGCGGGCCAGATGGTGCCTCATCTCCATTTCCACATCATACCCCGTTTTGCAACGGAGGGCCCGCCGGGGCTGGAGGGCATACTGCCCGTAAAAAAACTGGATGACAAGAGCATGGATAAGGTGGTGGAGGGCATAAAGGAAAACCTCGGAATCGTGGCAAGCCAGGAACAGCAGCCTCCAAGAAGGAAGGAGAAAGCTGAGAAAAGCTCTGCTCCTGCAGAAGAGGATTCCAAGGGCAGGCAGGAAGCGGGGGAGGACGAGTTCGAGGAGCTGGACAACATAGAGTTCGACCTTTAAGGTTGTTAAATTATTAATACTACTAATTATTAGGAAAACAGTGAAAGCCGGCAGTGCGACCATAGTATAACGGCAGTACTCCAGCCTTCCAAGCTGGTAGTCCGGGTTCAAATAAACCTTTTCCATATGAGCTCGTCAAAAGGTTTAATCCAAAAACGGAACAGGAAAAGGGCCTTGGAAATCCCGGTGGTCGCATGCATTAATATTTAAAATGCTGCGCATAGATGAGATTTTGTGATGGTTATGGCTTCAGATATAATGCTAAAACGCTGGTGGCATGAAATCACTTTACATTCGCCGCCGGGACATGCCGATGAAATGGAGCCAAAAATATATATTTTGGCCTCCGATATGACCGAGGTTACCGAAATCTTTCAGCGAATTCCTATGCTATAGTAGCTAACCGCCAATCTCAAACTTATCAACCACCTCACCAATAAGTATT
>CAYUWT010000125.1:0-3514 GCA_964448625.1 uncultured archaeon | reverse complement strand
GGTTGTTTGCTCTTGTAGTCCACTCAGCCTCTATTATTTCGGGCCTGTTCAGCTGCTCGCCGTAGTCCACAATAGTCTTTTTAATCCTCCCCCTGAGCAGTATGTTGTTCCATACCGCATCCCAGTTGCCTGCCCATTCCTTCACATAGCCCGCAATCCTGTTTATGACCTCGCTCTCCCCGTTGACAAGCGTGTCAGTAGGCTTCAGCTCATCATCCCTGCTGGAATATTCCATGAGGTTTACAAAGGCCCCTTCCTTAAGGGGGTCGCTTGACCATTTCTTTCTGACCTCCGTAATCTCAACTAGCCTCCTGAAGCGGTGCAGCCCGTCGGCAGAGCGGAGGGTTTTGGCTATGGGTATTATATCCGTGGCCTTGAAACTTGTGTTCGGGACACCTAAGTCATTGACAACCCTGTCATACACGCCATATGCGCTCTCCCCGTGAATGGTCCCTGCGACAATGTTAGAAAGAGCCCCTATCCTCATTGCTTCCCACAGAGCTTTTGCCTCCTTGGAACGTATCTCGCCCACAATCATCGCTGAATCCCCCAGCCTCAGGCTGGTTCTTAGAGCTTCCTCTGCGGGCATCTCTGTTTCCACCCGTGTAATGACAGAACGGGATTTGAGGCTCTCTATGTTGTAGCCGAGACTCTCCAGCTGCTCCACTGGCAGCTCGAGTGTGTCCTGTATCACCACCTGCCGGGTTTTGGGGAGCAGCTCGAGCATGAGGCCTGCTAAAAGGCTGGTCTTGCCTGAGCCCCTGCCTCCGGCTATGAGAACGCTTGCTGAGCCGTCAACAAGGAAGGAAAGGAGGCCTACTGCAAGCGGGTTTAGATAACGCGCCCTCATGAAAAGCGGAAGTGTCCAGGGCTTGAAGCGGTGCCTCCTTATTGCAAACCCCAGACCTTCAGGGGAAAGGCTGCGGGTTATTACAGCGAACCTTGCCTTGCCTCCGGGGACAGCCACATCCACATCCAGCACAGGGTTTGCCTCATCCAGGGGTCTCCCAGACATTATTCGCAGTCTTGTTGCCCAGCTCTCCGCATCCTCCATGGTAGGTATAAGGTTTGTCTTGCACTCCTCCCAGTCCTCGTGCACTATGAGTATGGGTTGGCTCTCCACCGGGCTGTTAATATACAGGTCCTGCACCTTGCTGTCTGCAAGAAGGATTTCGATCACCCCATAGCCTGCTGTATACCTTGTAAGGATGGTTGCCATCTGCTCCACATCCTTCCCCGAAATGTACACACCCATCTTCTGCGCAACCTCTCGTATGGTATCTCTTCCTATATTGTAGAATATGTCCCTTATGTGCTCTGAGCGCACAAACTCTTCTGTAGTGGGCTTGTGCGCAGCCATATAACGTCTGGCGGTATCAAGGACCATGTACTTGTCCTCAGGCATGGTGAACTCCGGGGGCATGGCGAAATAGAGGAACTGGGTCGTGCCGGGCACCTTGAATATCTCTATCTGCACATCATTTACTTTGTACCTGTCCACGCTCTCAGCCCCTTCCGGAGGGGTAATCATGTAGCGTGTAAACATGAAGTTCGGCCTTACAGTCGCGATGAAAAGCTGCCTGTATGGGTTTCTGTCACCCACATGGTGGCCCAGCTCCTTCGGCTTCGCAAGCTGGAGCATCTTTGTCTGCTCAAGCCTTTCCTTCAGCTTCTCCAGGACCGTAGTCCTGTAATCGAGCAGCATCTGCCTGCACATGCCGCTGCATTTTCCCGCCTTTGTGTCAACATTCCTTATCTCCCTCTTAAGCTCCGCATAAGCCCCTATAGGGTCTTTCAGCAGAAGGTCGAACACAATATAATGGAATCTGACCTGCCATGCCGGATAGCACTGCCTGAACTCGCTTGTCTCAAACCTCGAATACCTGAAATCCGACTCTTTCACAACATCCTCAAGTATGCGGGCTATCTCCTGCAGAAGCACGACATGCTCATAGCCGTATTCATACTCCTTGTCCCTTGCAAGTATAACGCTTGCCACTTTTTTCACTTCCAGCAGCTTGTCTACTGTCGTGGCCATGCACATCGTGTAGTCCTCTATTGAGGAGCCGTACAAGCAGCCAAGGCATTTGACCCTTATCTTCATCGTGTTCTCATCGTATTCGTATTCGCAGACCATCAGAACCCGATTAATATTATATTGCGATTCGGTTATTATAGCTTCTCAGAAAACCCCTCCCGCCCTTAATAAGCAGGGCCTCAAATAAGATATATGGCGGACCCGAAGGTTGTGCTGAAGACCATTATTAAAGAGCTTGTGGACCGCACAAACACGCATGCGAGAAGGTTGAGGGTCCTGGAACAGCGCAACCAGAGCCTTGAAGACCTTGTGGCCACCATAGAAGAAAGCCTGCAGCAGAGCAGGAAGCAGCTCGATTCTGTTGTCGCGTCCCTGAACGCCCAGCTGAAGGAGCAGAGCGAGAGGCTGGAAAGGCTCGAGAAGTCAATTAATGATATAGTGAAGCAGCTCAGAAAAACTCCCACGGCCTCGCAGCTGAAGGAGCTTGAAGAGATGGTGGAGATATACAACCCGCTCAAATCCAGCTTCATAACGCGCGAGCAGGCGGAGGAGCTGATTGAGGAGAGGCTCCGCTAAAATTTCCCGCACAGTTGACTACCCGAACCTTAAGGTTCGGGAAATTTAGTGCGCGGGTAGTTTTAAACGTTTATAACGGCGGCGTAATAAAATAATAAAGAGGCAAAATGAAACTACCATTCCTTGGAGGCAAAAAGCGCTCAGCCATTCCAGCACCCGCGCGCGTCGCCTCTCTTGTTTCGCAGGGCATACCTGAGGCGCAGATAATAAGGGCAATGAGGGAGGAAGGATACAGCCCCGTTGAGATAGACCGCTCGCTTAAAATGGCCGTCAAGAGCCAGGCCGGCGGTATGGCCCAGAGAACGCCGGTTGAGCAAAGAAATTATCCGCAAAATCAATATCCTACACCATACCCCCCACAGCCCGCCCAAAGAATGCCTGAGGATGAACTGGAGCTTCCCATGCCAGGAGAGCCGTTCAGGCCGCGCAGGAGGATGGAGTTTGAGGAGGATTTTGAAGGCTCAGCGGGACCTGAGCCGAAGCCGGCGATGCCCGAGCTTCCGGAGCTTCCGAGAATGAATTTCCGGCCGCCAAGCGAGTTCGAGGAAAGGGGACCCCAGACCGAAAAGCTCAGGAGAAAGGAAACCATTGACAAGAGCCAGCTGGAGGAGATTGCGGAGGGCATTATCCAGGAGAAATGGAAGAGCTTTGAGAAAAGAGCAAGGGAGCTGGATGAGAAGATTTTGTCCATAGCTGCCAGGATGGACTCGCTTGAGAACATGGCAAACCAGTTGCGCAACACCCAGCGCAGCGAAACCGAGCAGATAAAGTCCAGCATCCTTTCTTACAAGCAGGGGATGGATGAGATGGCAAGCAAGCTTGAGAGCATTGACCGTTCGGTCAAGGACAGCATGACCCCCATGCTGCAGACACTGAGGAGCATGTCGGACACGATAAGGA
>CAYUWT010000124.1:0-3542 GCA_964448625.1 uncultured archaeon | reverse complement strand
GGCCCATGTGATGTCCGTTGAATTACATACAGGACAATAGGCCTTGTTTTTCGCGCCATCGTATATGGCGAGCATGCCGCATTCCGTGCAGAACGGGATCATGGTCTTGTCAGAGTCGAAGCGCTCCTTGAGTGTCATCGCTGCGCCGTGGCCCAGGAGACATTGTTGCTCCATCTCCCCCAGCCGCAGCCCTCCGCGCTTCGCTCTCCCTTCAGTGGGCTGCTTGGTGAGAAGCGTCACCGGGCCCCTGTTTCTTGCATGTATCTTGTCCGTCACCATGTGGTCCAGCTTGAAGTAATAGCACAGCCCTGTGAAAATCAGGACCTCGAACTTCCTTCCTGTCCTGCCGTCATACATTGTCTGCTTCCCGTCATCCCTGAACCCGAGCTTTGTGAAATGTCTTCTTGCATCCTCCTCTTTCATGTGGTCAAACGCGCTGCCGTCAATCCTCTGCCCGGTCATGGCCCCAAGTTTGCCTGAGAACATTTCAATAAGCTGGCCGAGTGTCATGCGGCTGGGTATCGCGTGCGGGTTGAATATGACATCCGGCACGATGCCATCCGCGGTGAAAGGCATGTCCACCTCGCTGAGCAGCAGGCTGACGACACCCTTCTGCCCGTAGCGGGAAGCGAATTTATCTCCGATCTCCGGTATGCGCTCATCCCTCACCCTCACTTTAATCAGCTGGTGGGAGTCAAGGGTTTCGGTAATCAGCACATCATCAACAACCCCTTTCTCCCCGTGTTTCACCGTTACGCTTGCTTCGCGCTTGTTCTCAAGCTCTGCTGCAAACTCTTCCCCGAAAAGGAACCTCAGCGGGCTTATCTTCCCTATCAGCACGGAGTCGCTTTCCACAACAGTTTCGAGGTTGATTACGCCATCCTCCGCAAGGTCCTTGTAGGCCTTCTCCCCCCTGTGCCCCCTGACTCCCGGCTCTGGTATGAGTATCTCATCCTGCTGGCCTCCAAAGTAACGGCGCTTTTCAGTCTCATAGGTGCGGAAATAGAAGCTGCGGAACAATCCCCTGTCTATGCTGGATTTGTTTATGACAACCGCATCGTTCATGTTGTAGCCGTCATAGGTCATCACCGCCACCACCACATTATGGCCTTCCGGGTATTCGTCAAGCAGGTGGCCCAGCCTTGTGGTCACTAGTGGTGTTTGAGGGTAGGAGAAGATGTTGGCTTTTGTGTCTGTGCGCAGGTGGAAATTACTCGCAAACAGCCCTATGGCCTGCCCGGCCATCTTGGCCCCGTAGTTTATCCTGTCTCCCCGGTTGTACTCGGCATAGGGGATAAGCGAGGCTGAGATCCCGAACATCGTTATGGGGTCTATTTCCAGGTGAGTGTGCTCTTTTGTGAGGTCGCTCTCCCTGAGCGCAATGTAAGTATTCTCTTCTTCCATCGCATCGAGGAATTCTATTATCCCGTTGCGCAGCAGATGTGCGACATCTATCCTGCCGGACTTCAGGTCCTTTATATGCTGCTGCGTTACCTTAGGCTTGCCGCCCTCAACGATTATGAGGGGCCTTCTGGTTCTCCCGTTATCGGTATGTATCCTTATTTCCCCTGAGTATTTGTAGTAGGCTATGTTGAGCTGGCTGGACAACAGGCCTTTCCTCCTTTTCTCCCTCACATCGCTCACAAATTTCTCCTGGTTTTTTATGGTTTTCACAAACTTCCCGTTCAGATAAACATCCGCTTCCATCATGCCTCCTCCAGGATCTTGAGTATCTTTGTCTCATCCTCCGGGTTTTCGCTGGCGGTAATCTCTGCAAGCATTGCAAGGTGCTTCCTCAGCCCTATCGAGGAGCCCTCCGGCGTTTCAGCGGGACAGAGCTTGCCCCATTCAGTAGGGTGTATCTCCCTTGCGGAGAAGTGCTCCTGCGTGCTTGTCAATGGCGAGACAATGCTCCTCAGGTGGGAAATGGTTTTCACATAGCTGCTCCTGTCCAGGCGCTGGCTTATACCGCTCCTCCCGCCTATCCAGTTGCCCGTCGCAAGGCTGGAGAGTATCTGCTTGGTTGCCGCATCAGCCTCAACAATTCCCTGGATGCTCGGGCTTCTCCCCCTCTTCACAAGCTTCTGGTAGTTGTAGTTCATCTTGGCTATCATGCCCCATCTCCCGAGGAGTATGGAGCGGAAGAGCTGGCCCAAAAGGTCTCCGGCCATCAGCAAGCGCTTGTTTGCATAATGGTCGATGTCGTCCGAAGGCACTTTCCCGAGATAAAGCATGATCGCCTTTTTCGCTATCCTCGCGAGGGCCTTCGACTTCTGCAGCCTGTCGGCTGTCTCCTGGCTTATATGGGGCAGGAGATATTTATCCAGTATCTGCCTGACCCTTTCATCCCTGTAGTCCTTGGCCACCTTGAGCCTCTTCCCTATGGCCTCAATCGCATCATCAACCGTAATAACATCCTCCTTGTAAAGGTTGATGTAGAACTCGTTCAGTGTGTCCTCATCCCTGCTTATGTTGTCGCATATCTCCTTGTCTGTCTCCATGCCGAGGGCCTTGAGGAGCGTGACTATGGGGAGCTTCCTTATGTTCGCAAAGGTTATCGTTATCTCGCCGTCCTGGTTCATCTCAATCAGATGTTTTTGTTTGAACCCTGAGCGCTCGCTGTTTATCCTTACCCGTATGCTCTCCTCTTCCTTCTCGAATATGGGTATGTTGTTGGCTATCTCCTCAATCATCACCACGACCCTCTCTGTCCCGTTGATTATGAAATAGCCTCCCGGGTCATCAGGGTCCTCGCCTTTCCGTATCAACTCTTCCCTGCTGAGGTTGCGGGTTATGCACAGCCTGCTCTTCACCATTATCGGCATGTCGATTATGTGCACCTTCTCCGGCTTCTCCTTCACCCCGCTGATCACCGGGGTTATTGAAATGAACACCTGGGTGGAGTAGGTGAGGTTCCTTATCCTTGCCTCATTTGGCGTGATTATGCGCGTGGAGCCGTCAGCTTCCTTTATTATCGGCTTCCCCAGCTCCACATTGCCGAATATGAGCTTCATCTCGTTGGTCTCAGGTGTAAGATTTACATTCCCTATCTCTGCTATTATGCCCTGGAGGTCGCGCTCTATGAACTTGTCATAGCTTGCTATCTGGAAGTTAACGAAACCCCTCTCCTGCGCAATCCTCTTCAGAAGGTCGGAATACATCTATGCCTCCAAAACCAGCCTGTAATAAACAGATTCGCCAGCAGTCTTGCTGCTCCGCGTTATCCTGAGCACATCCCCGGGCTTTGCCCCTATGGCTGCAGCTGCCGGATCATTGGGTTTTATCTTCGGGAGATTGCGCTCCTTTATGCGGTAGCGCGCAAGCAGCTGCTCCTTCTCCTCTTTGGACAGAATCTCGTGCTTAGGGACCAACACGTGCTTTAGGATTTCCACCATACCACTCAGATTTTAGGAAGGCGCTTATACAGCGGACCTTCCGTCTCATTCTCCAACGATTTGCCGAACATTAATGTTCGGCTAGTTGTCTGCGAGCCGATGAATAGTATTTATATTACCATTATTTATAAAGCTTTTGCTTTATAA
>CAYUWT010000123.1:0-3575 GCA_964448625.1 uncultured archaeon | reverse complement strand
CCAGAAGCAAGAGAAATAGAAGGAATTGTTGAATATTGCAGGCACTCTCCTAATTTCAATTATATAGAGTTATTCACTAAATAGGGGTAACAAAATATGTTGTCAAAAATAAAGTTGCGATATTTGGCACCGCTTGTAGTTGTGGGCAGCCTTACTGCTGGATGCAGCGGAGAGAATGACCGTATTTCAGAATATATTTCAGAATATCGGTGCTTAAATTATGATGTTACTAGAGTGGATGAAGAATGGTTGCCAAAATCTATAGTTCTGAAAGGACTTGCTCCGGAGATTCTGTTTTCTGAAACATATAAAACGATAACGGCCACAAACCACGAAGGCTTAGGTGACAGTTATGATAGTATTATAGTTAGTGACAGGTTAGGAGAAAGGGTTGTAAGAAGGCCAGATAATCCTTCACTAGATTTCTATCCGCATTTACCAAATGCTGATGAGCCAGAAGCAAGAGAAATAGAAGGAATTGTTGAATATTGCAGGCACTCTCCTAATTGGAGGAAATGATTATGGCAAAGAAAAAAAAGGCTAAAGGAGCGCGAAGGCTTTTCAAAAGGGCCGGGAAAAAGGCAGGGTCTGGAAAAGCCAGACAAAGAACTAGAAAAACCATGAAGAAAAAATTTAAGCCCAGAGCCACAAGAATGACTGCAATGAGGAAGAAAAAAGCTGTGAAGGCTGCCAGAAGGAGAAGGGCTGTTCACAAGAGAAAAACAAGGCGCAGAGGGGCCGGATTCGGAAACGCTTCCCAGAGGGCAAATAAGCACACTATGATGGAGCTGGCTCACCCGGTGACTCCAGAAATGGACGCTGTTTTTGACCACAAGCCCGCACAGAGGCCTGTTGCAAAATGCCCTGAATGCGGCTCTGTAAAAATCACTTTTGATTCCATAAGGGGCGAATCTGTATGCAACATGTGCGGGGCTGTGCTGAAGGAAAGCATGATAGACCTGACGCAGGAGTGGCGTGCCTTTGACGAGGACCAGAGAAGCAGGAGGGTGAGGACCGGCGCTGCCCTGACTCCGACAAAGCACGACCAGGGCATAACCACGGAGATAGGAAAGGGAAGAGGCGAGCTGTTCAAGGTGGCATCAAAGAAAAGGGCCCAGTATTACAGGCTTACAAAATGGCACAAGAGGCTTATAAAATCAAAGGACAGGAACCTTTCATTCGCTTTTTCAGAGCTGCAGAGGCTCATTTCATACCTGCACCTATCAAAGGCGGTGCACGAAAAGGTGGCGAAGCTGTACACAAACGCGGTAAATGAGGGCCTTGTAAGAGGCAGGTCTATAGAGTCTATAATTGCAGCTTTGCTCTACACCACATGCAGGGAGGAAGGGGCTCCAAGGACGCTTGACGAAATATCCAAGGCGTCAGGCATAAATAGGCGCGACATAGGAAAGACGTACAGGTACATAGCAAGGAAGCTGAGGATAAGGATACTTCCGGCCAAGGCGCAGGATTATGTCCCAAGGTTCGGCTCTCTTCTTGCACTGCCTGAAAAAGTCCAGGTCAGGGCTGTGGAGGTGCTTGACGAGGCAGGGCAGAGGGATGTCACTTCAGGCAAGGGGCCAATAGGAGTCGCCGCGGCCTCGCTTTACATAGCAGCCGTTCTGGAAGGCGAAAAGAAGACGCAGAGGGAAGTGGCAGACGCCATAGGAGTGACAGAGGTTACAATAAGGAACAGATACAAGGAGATTGTGGAATCCCTTGGAATAAAGGACATTGTAGAGGAAAAGGTCAAGGAAGAGGAAGAGAGGGAGGCCAAGCTTGCAGCAAAGACGGCCAAGCTAGCAAAGAAAGGGAGATGAATATGACAATAAGCACCATAACTAAAAAAATATTAAATGATGGAACCACTTTGGAAATAGTAAGCTGGATAAGCGATGCTGTCAGACCAGGGGAAAGAATGTATCAGCTTAACCTACGAGATGGTCCCGGAACACTTTCATATCCAACAAACTTTGAAGATTATACAGAACCTCAGATAAGGGAAATGTATAATTCTATTAAATCAAAAAAAGATTTTAAAATTATGAGAGGATGGTAGTATCCCATAATTATAGTTGCTTTTATTAAAACCCTTATCAAACTAATTCTCATGAAAAAACCAAATCTGGCAGTGGATGCCGTTATTGTAAAAGACAAAAAAGTCCTGCTTGTTAAGAGGAAATATCCGGCATTTAAAGGCCGGTGGGCCCTGCCCGGAGGGTTTGTGGATTATGGAGAGACTGTGGAGAA
Source organism: uncultured archaeon (assembly GCA_964448625.1). Taxonomy (GTDB): domain Archaea; phylum Aenigmatarchaeota; class Aenigmatarchaeia; order QMZP01; family QMZP01; genus CAYUWT01. The sequence goes on along the minus strand of CAYUWT010000123.1, from coordinate 1,325 downwards.
GGCCGTAGTGAGAGAAGCAAGAGAGGAGACGGGCCTTAATGTGGAAATAGAGGAATTGCTTGGTGTTTATTCAGAACCAAACAGAGACCCCAGAGGCCATACAGTATCTGTAGTTTTTCTCTGCGCTGTTAAAAACGGAAAAACCCGCAGCAAAACAAATGAAACCCTTGGCTGCAGGTTTTTCTCGCAAAAAGAATTAAGCAGAATAAAAATCGCATTTGACCACAGGAAAATAATAAGGGATGCGCTAAAAACAATTTATTACAAAAATGGGGGGACATGAGCAGTAATACTGTTTATGAAAAAAATAAAAGTCCTTGCTGGCGGCAGGTTCAATATACTTCACCCAGGCCACATTTATTTTCTCAGAAAGGCGAAATCGCTGGGGGACTATCTTGTTGTTGTAGTCGCAAACGACAGGACAGTAAGAAGGGAGGGGAAGGACCTTATTTTTCCCCAGGCAGTAAGGAAGAAAACAGTTGAAAGCCTCAGGTTCGTTGACAGGGCCGTGATAGGCCACGGAACAGACATACTGAAAACTGTTGAAAAAATAAAGCCCGATATAATAGCACTGGGGTATGACCAGAACCTAAAGGAAAAAGAGCTTGAAAAAAGGCTAAAAGAAAGGGGTTTTTTTTGCAGGATAGTAAGAATACAAAAACTTAAGAACTACAGCACGAGGAATATAATGGGCAAAATAAAGACAAGAATACGATGAAGGTGGAGGCCATTCTTATTCAACATCTTCATCGTCGTCGCCTGTGTCCTCATCATCATCATCATCACCTGTGTCCTCATCCTCATCATCGTCTTTCCACAACACCATCATAGTTCACCCCCTCACCAAATACAAAAACATTATCTTGCTTTATGTTCTGATATTAAATATAAACAACAACTATTTAAAGGTTTCCAGTCCGCAGGCCGTATCTGCACACGCTATTCTATAACCACGCATTCGCAAAAAGCCGAAGTTGTTGCAGAGCATGCGCCGTTCTCTATAATGCCAATTACTGCTTCCTTTCCGTTATATTTTACTTCAAACATTGATATCACCGCCTTTCCTGAACCTTCCTCGATAATATCCTTGGTTTTTGTGCTGTCATGAACAGGCAGATTGTTGTTGAGTATGTCCTGCCCATAGGCAAGCAGAAGCTCCTCTATACCCGCACATGAAGCGTCAGGCTCCCCCTTTCTCAGTATTTCGCCCCCTATAAGGCCCGACAGTCCTCCTGCCTCACCTGTGCCAAGGCCTATGTAAGAGAAAATATCATTCCCTGAACCCCTGAGGCCACCGAATGCCAGCGCACCAAACAGCAGCATTA
>CAYUWT010000122.1:0-3577 GCA_964448625.1 uncultured archaeon | reverse complement strand
GATCATGCCTAGTCTCGTGGGCTCGGAGATGTGTATAAGAGACAGCTCCTCCCACCGCGAGCCTTAAACAGCCATATTTCATTGAAATCGTTCTGTATAAAAACAGAAATCTTTATAAATCGTTCTGCATAAAAACAATATTATGAACCTTGTGGAGACCGTATGCGAGGAATGGAACACATATGCCAAGAGGAAAGGGCTCAGGCCGAGGATTGTTGACCTCGCCGGCATGAAATCGAACGCCAGGCTTAAGATTGTCGGGATTACAGGCATGCGGCGCTCAGGAAAATCGAGCGTGCTGATGCTGCTGCTCCAGATGCTTGAAGGCGAAGGCAAACGGGCTGCATATGTAAACCTCGAGGACAGCAGGATCAAGGGCTCCAAAGATGTCCTTGACGGCATACTCAAATGGTTCGGAGACGCAGGCTACCTCCTGCTTGATGAAATAACATACGCTCACGACTGGGACGGCTGGCTGGCGAGAAACCACGAGCTTCTGAAAGGGAAGCTGAATCTGATTGTAAGCTCTTCAAGGAAAAATATTGCCATGCCTGCCAAGCCCCTGAGGGGAAGGATGCTGAAGTATGAGCTTTATCCCCTCTCGTTCGCGGAGTTTTTGCAGTTCATGGGCATTGAAGTGGAACCCACCACCGCAGGAATGGGCAGATTGGAAAAGGCCCTTCACGAGTATCTTGTCTTCGGCGGCCTACCGGAAGCAGTGCTTCTCAGCGAGAAGATGGAAAAAATACGCCTTCTGAACTCATATTTCACTGACATCATTGGCCTCGATGTGGCTGAAATAGCGAAGGAAAGCATAGCCGCTGTCGAACTTTTCGGGAAATATGCAATTGATGCGCAATACTTCTCCGCTTCGAAATGCCTGAACTTCTTCAAAAGCCTCGGATACAAGATAGGGAAGCAGAGCATACTCAATCTTGAAAAGCGCTCGCAGGAGGGATATCTCTTCTTTTTTGTGCCCATATTTTCCACGAGCATAAAGGACCGCTCCCAATATCCGCGGAAGGCGTATGCGGGGGACACAGGATTCATGCACTCCATAAGCGGAAAAACTGATATGGGACGGCTGTATGAGAACACGGTTTTTCTGGAGCTGAGGCGCAGGATTCCGCAGCAGCAGGAAATCCATTACTGGAAGAGCAAAACAGGGTTTGAAACGGATTTTGTAATACGCGAAGGACTGCATGTCAAAGAAATAATCCAGGTAGTTTATGATTTAAGCAATGAAAAGACAAAAGGCCGCGAGGTACGGGGTCTGTTGGCATGCGCCAATGAAACCGGCCTTAAACGCGGCATGGTAATAACAAAGGATTTCGAGGCCGTTGAAACAGCAGACGGCGTAAGAATAAAGTTTGTGCCTCTCTGGAAATGGCTCTTAAGGGTGTGACCATTTCAGTGCAATAATGCAGATATCTGCAGGCGGAGATAATTACTTTTGCAGCGAAGGGATAATTACGGTTGTAGCGAAAGCCAGGCACAACAAATAACAAACCGGCTTTTTAAGGCCTCGCTCCCAAAATTTACCATGAACCTCACAGCCATTATCAGGAAAGGAGAGAAGCAGTATGTTGCCCTTTGCCCGGAGCTGGACGTTGTAAGCCAGGGGCATACGATTGAAAAGGCCCTGAAGAATCTCAAGGAGGCAGTCGAGCTTTATATTGAAGAGATGGGCGTTCCGGAAGGAGCAGAGAGCACAGAGACAATAGTTGCAAAATTCGAAGTCGTTTCCCATGACAAAACTGCCGCACCTCTCAGGGCGTGATATCATGAAGATTCTTTTACCAAAACAGGGTTTCAGATAGCACGGCAGAAGGGAAGCCACATAATTCTGGTAAAATTCGCTGACAGTCAGAAAAAGGCTGTCGTCGTGCCTGACCACAGAGAGGTTGACACCGGAACACTTGGCGAGATTATCAGACAGGCAGGCCTGAGAAGAGACGAATTCCTGGAACTGGCAGGAAAGAAGCGTTAGATGCACATATAGCAAGGGGTTTGCTAAACCCCTCCACCCACCGCGAGCCTTATCAGGCTCCTCAGCCCGGGAGAGGCCCCCAGAATGAATATGGCTATTTTGAGGAAGTTGGAGAAATCCCTGTCCGATTTGTCCCTGTCAATAACCCACAGCGCAGGCAGTACGACTGCAGGCTTGAGCAAAAAGAAGGCCCACGGCCCCACAGCCTCAAACAAAAAGCGCGGCAAAAAATGCTGCTCCCCGTAGCCCAGGAATTTTATGGCAAAATAGGTGGCGCTTGCATCCAGGAAATGCGCAGCCATAATCCCCTGGTTCCTCCAGTCCAGCAGGCTGCTTATGCTTATCCTTTTCCTGAGGAGAAAAATGAGGGAATATGTTATACCTGTTGCAAGGGCAGTCATGCCCAATATGAGCAGGGGTATAAACAATTCAGTTATGGGCAGAAGCGCAAAATTCAGCGCAGAAAGCGCAAGCGGTGGAATAATCATTAATTTCCAGTATTCCATTTTCAGCCCTCTTTTGCGGAGCATTTTTGAGAGGGCGAAGGAAAAAAGGAACAAGGAAAATGCGAAAATGAAAGTGACTATGTAGCTCATTCCCCCCAAGGGGGTCAGAAAGATAGCGTTGATGGATGAGTAAAAATCCGCGAAGCCGTTATGCGGAACCACACCCAATACCCGCTCCATTGAAGCCTGCTGTATCTGCGAGAACTGATAGAAAACATCAGAGTTGAACCGCCCGATACTGCCTGTCTGTTCAGCTGCCATTCTTGCGGTTTTTACGGAAAGGTCCCTCAAAACCCGGAAGCTTGTGGCCCATATTATGTACGGGATTACCGCAATTGCAAAATGCCTGTCAATGGGCACATGCAGTTTTGCAAGCAGCCTGTAAACAATATAAACAGCGGCTATCAATATTACGGCAAACAGCGCAGTGTTGCCCTCATTGAAAAAGCCGTTCCGCAAAACAGGCTCTACAAACAGCTCCTCAAACGAAGGCATCTCCTTAATTGAATATCCGTTTTAAATTACTGCGCTTTAACCTGTTAATATGGAACCGGGCACTAAGGCTATCGAATATGGAGACAGTTTATCCGGCGCAGAAAGGGAGCTTTATGCGGAAGACATAGGCAGCGGCAATGGCTTTTGGGAAACTGCAAGAGGCACTGGAAGAAAAACGCTGATGCAGCTTGGGAAGAAGACGGGTTTTCTGCCATACAACAAAACAACCGCATACTTTGTCAGGCCTTACGACCTTATACAAGAACCTGAGCAGTACATAGGCTACCCTGAACTCGGAAGGAAATATTATCACAAGGTAGCGCCATATCTGCAGGAGTTTTATGCCGGCGCAAAAGGCATTGTTCCGGCTCTCGGCAAAAACATAAAAGCGTTTGTTATCGATAAGCTGCTGACCTATTTTGTGCGGGAATTTGAAAAGGTGAAGGAGGGCCTCTACAGAATAAGGCAATACATAATAAAGATAAGCGGGGCATTCGACACCAAAAGCAGAACACTTTACATGGATGAGACGTACGTGTTTAGCTCTTCGTGAAACTTGCTTTTGGCTGATTTCATGCAAGCCGAA
>CAYUWT010000121.1:0-3579 GCA_964448625.1 uncultured archaeon | reverse complement strand
TACACCCTTATCTCCCATATTTCACTGGAGGGCAGCCTGCCAAAAACAAGGGTTTCGCTGTTTGTTGTGTTGAGCGATTTGGCCCGCAGGTTTCCGCTCCCGTCAAAAAGGAACAGTTCAATGTCCTTCGCTGCAGAGCTCCAGCTCATGTTCATTGTGAGCCATGTTGCGTTGGCTATGGCAGAGGTGTTGAAGTAGTAAGAGTGGTATGCTCCCGTATTTGAAGGGAGCGTGCCTCTGAAACCTCCTGTAAGCGTGCTTGAATTAAGCTCATTGCCTGCCTGTATGGGTATGTCTATCGTTACCGTAACGTTTGCGCTTTCAGAGGTGTTGGTAATGTTGTAGATGGCAAGGCTTCCATAATACCTTCCGGGAGGGCATGCAACCTCCTGGATTATTGTGAAGTTGGTTGAGGCCCCTCCAGCCATGTTAAAGGTTGTGTTGGAAAGGGTTGCAGAACCGTTTAATACTGCAAGCGGGCTGTTCTGCGCGGAATTTGAGAGGTTGAAACAGCCTGCGGTCGTGTTTGTCCAGAGGTAACGGGAATCGGAGAAAAGCAGGTGCTGTGAGTAGTTGGGGGTTATATAGGTGGTGTGGTTCTGCACAGCAAGGCTGGTTGAATAGCTTTGCTTGTTGGTTATGTTTAAAATACCCCTAAAATTATTGGTCCAGTTCAAGGAGAAGCTGTCAGGAGTAACGTTGAATTCAGAATTTGTGCTGTTCACGCTGAGGGTGGGCTGGGTAACAACTGCAAGGACAAATGCGAGCACAATTAATACGGCCGCAGACAGGCTCCGCATATAATAATATTAATGGGAGCGAAGGTATAAATTCCTAAATTACGTCCCGCATTCAAAATTAAGCCTGAATGCGGGTAGTTTTATAGATTGGTGGCCAATATTATATCATGGCTTTTGAGCTGATTAACTTTATAACAGAGCTCCTGAGGATAAATTGCAGCACCGTGAACTGCACCAACTACCCTACTGAGCTTGAGGCGCTTTTTTATGTGTTCTTTTTCCCTACAGTGCTTGTGATATTGTTCGTGTTCATACTCAGCAATGCCATAGTTGCCAAGGCCACGGATGACCCAAAGGGCCACAAAGGCCTGCGCTTCCTTTTCGCCATAGCAATCTACATTTTCATAGTTTTGCAGGGCTACTTCACCTTCGTAGTCTCGCTGAGCAAGTCGTGGTGGATTTTCACAATAATCCTCTTCGGGTTGTGGGTTTTTGTGGGGAGGTTTATTGGGAAGAGGAGCGGAGGTGGAGGAGCGGCTGCCGGGCATGGGGGAGCATTGCCTGGAATGTCTTCTGCCGCTTCAACAGTTATGAAAAAGATTACCGGAGAGGATAAGAAAAGGCTTGACGAGATTGAAAGACTGATAGACCATGATTTGCCGAGTCTCAAAAAAAGGATCAACGACCCTCACACGGCAAATCCTGCCGGTATATTGAGCGAGATTGCGAATGAAAAGGCAAGAATGCAGTCGGAGCTTTCAGCTATTGCAGCCTCAAGCCCTGAATTGATATTGGGCGTGAAAAAACTTGAAGACAAGCTGAAGCGGGCATGATTTAGGACAGACTATGCTTGTTCAGCGGCGAGTAGCAGCCATCAGTTTCTAAATTGTATTTTCTCATTTCTCTTATTCTCTGCCTGCCGAAGTCCCTTTCAAAGTCGCGAATGCCATAGTGCATGTCTTTGCTGAAACCGTCTTCAATTTTTGGTACTGCTGCGCAATCTCTGTAAAAATCGCCGAGCTGTCTTTCATTTTCCAGCATATATAACTTTGGGTTTTTCAAAGTGCCGTCCAAAAATGGATTCCACTTGCCTTTTTTCATCGCTTCTAGTTCCTTCTCGGATATTTTCTCTCCTCTTGCCACCTTTGAGTCTATGTACAAGAAACCTACAGGGCTTTTTTCTCCTTCCCTCCAATAATCTTTCCCCTGCTTGAATGAGAGTATTTCTTCAGTCTCTGCATGTGATGTGGCTACAATAATGCCCCTGCCGAAAGTATCCTTTGTTGGCTTGTATGCACCTTTGGGTGTCTCTATCCTTCTACCTTTCTTGTATTGCGCGGCCTGCCAAGCCCTCATCTCGTCCCTGTATATAGGGACGTATGTGCCTATTCCGGGGAGGTGATGCTGAGGTTGATGTTGTCCGCCTCCGCCTACTGGGCCGGCAAGCTGTTGTCCGCCTTGTGCAGGTCTTACCGGGGGGCCTGATGTATACCCTTGTACGAATTCTATTCTAAATGGATTTTTTTGGTGACCAGGTTCTATTCGAAGAAAGTCCCCTATTCCTGTGTCTGCTACCGAATCGACAAACCAGTTCCATATGCCGAATGCTACAGTATACGGCAGTATACTCGGTAAGACTGCAATTCTTGCCGAATTCAAGCTCCTTCCTCTAACTACAAGCTGACCATTTTCCCAAGCAAGCTGTTCCTCAATGGTATAACCCATTACATTAAAGCCGGCAAACATTGTCTCTGCTGATAGAAGAGCCACATGTTCTCTATTTTGAAGCGGAATGAAGAACACCATATTTTATCACCTCAAACGGCTATAGGTTGTAGAGACAGCCTTTTTCCTCCAAATCCGAATGAGCTTCTGATGCTTTCGTATGTCTCAGCCACCTTTCCCCTGAGGTCGTTGTAGAACTTGTTTACGTCCCACGCAAACGGGTCATTGTGCTCGAACCTCATGTAGTGGCTGGCAAGGGCCCCATCGTATGCCGGCTTTGCCTTCATGTTTCCGCCTTTTGCCTCATTCTCAAGAGTGGATATGTATGTGGCCTCGAAAAATGGCTCCAAGAAAGTATCAGGATTCCTTGTTTTAACATAGCGCTCCATCACTTCGTGGCCTAGCATGTAATCAAGCAGTCCTTTTGTCGCATGCCCGCTTACCCATTCCCTGCTCTGACAGGGATTTTCTTTTGCTATCTTTCTCTCAAGCTTTCTGTATGCAGTTGGTGCTATCTTTGGAACTTCTTCAGGTTTCAGGAGGTGTATGTCATCCCCTTCCCAGTAGGCCCAGACGCTTTTGGCTTTGAAATCGGCCGCTGTGCCGTCATAATGAACCCTTGCTCCGAATGTGTCTCCGTCAAGATATCTTTTGAGGGCCTGCGTGAAATCGGCATATTCGGCTGAATTTGTATCAACATGGCTTTTGAGGTAGTTGATTCTCCCACCTTTCAGCAAATCCTTTGCAAAACCCGCCGCATAGTTGCTCCTTTCACCTAACCATTTGTCAGCATATCCGAAAACCCTGTCAAGAATTTCATGGTATTTCGGCAGGCCTTTTCTGGTGTCAAAGCCGAATATCTTCCCTACACCTGCTGTTGCGCCTATTGTGACTTTTCCATCGATATTGCCTGAGCTGGCAATCTGCTCCTTTGAAGGCTCTTCATAGAGGGTTCTCTGAACCTCTTCCAGCTGAGTTGTAATGGTTGTTGCAGTCATAAACTCCTCTTGTAACTAACTAGTAGTTACAAAGAGTATTTAAATACTTTTCGGTGGTGATGGCTTCATCCCTAAATTCCCACAGTATGCTTATTTTACCTGACCCAACACATTAA
>CAYUWT010000120.1:0-3634 GCA_964448625.1 uncultured archaeon | reverse complement strand
TATGGGATTGACAACACCTTTCCTCTGCTGCCAAAAGAAAGCGGCAAGTTATTTTACGCTTTCAGCCAAAAGAAGCTGTTTGAAGTTCTGGCAGCTCTTTGAGAGGTAGTGGGGCCTTGCGCCGCCTTTATACCGGCCTTTCACAATTATCAGCCCGCAGTTTTCGCATTTCACATTCTTGCTGTCATAAGTTATGCTTTTGGGAAAGTCGAGATTGCTCATGTTATATAAAGGTTATATCCTTTTTTAAAAATACTGCTTATTTTATGGAAATTATTTCAGCAAACGGCAATTTTTAGGCAAAATAATGGAAAATAATTTTGTTATACCTCAGGCTTCTTCACCACAAGCCCTTTTTTCATGGTTATTTCAAGAGGGTAAACGTCATTGCCATGCGTTGTCCTTCTCATCTTCCTTATCGTGAGGCTCCTTGCCGAAACTTCTCCTATCCCAAGGTAATGGAGCACTATCACACCATCAACAACGAACTCCTCCACGCCGAAGCGGGATAAGGCTTTGCTGCCTTCCGGTATCTCGCTTGTTATGATTGCGGTAAGGTTGTTGCGCTTTATGGTATTGATTATGGAAAACACTTTCCTCCTTATCTGCGCGGCATTGTCCATGTTGAGCGCTATGAGAGAGGTTGAATCTATGACAAGCCTCTTGGCCTTTATTGAATTTATCTCGCCCATTATAACGGAATCGATATTGTTGACCTGAACCGGGTCATGGTAAATCAGCCTGATGAGCTTTTTCTTCTCATATTTCTCAAAGTCCCAGCCGAACTGGAGTGCGTCATTCCTTATGTCCTCAGGCGTCTCCTCCAGCGTTATGAAAACACCCGGCTCGCCTTTCACCGCCCCCTCGTAAATATACTGCGCGCAAAGCAGGGTCTTGCCTGTCCCTGTCTCGCCTGTAACAAGCGTGACAGAATTCTCGATAAGGCCGCCTTCAATCAGTTCGTCCAAACCTTTTATGCCGGAGGTTATTCTTTTCACCATCAGTATATAATTTGTTGCAACTGCTTAAATAATCCCAAATTAGTTTCCCATATACAAACTTAATCTTGTATGCGGGTCGTTATTCTCGTCTGTTTACCATATAATCGGCTAGCTCAGAAAGCAGCGGATACAGCTCAGGGATGTGCTTAACCGATTGTTTCGCCTTGTTTGCAAGGTCAAGGGCCTTTTGCGAGCAATATTGCATGGAGTAATATTGCTTGTAAAGGCCTATTGCAAAATTCACATCTTCCGTGCCTGTTTTGCTCCTTTTCCTGCCCAGAATTTCAAGCAGCGTTTCCCTTTCGCTTTCGCTGCATTTGGAAAGGGTGTGTATTGCCATGAGGGTTCGCTTGCCTTCCTTTATGTCGCAGCCTATCTCCCCTCTTCCCTTCCCCCTTGTGAGGTCAAGGAGGTCATCAGTTATCTGGAATGCAGGCCCCAGATACCTGCCGTATTCCTTAAGGCTGGCAATCATGTTTTCGCTCGCTCCTGCTATTATTGCGCCGCCTGTAATGGGCAGGGCGAGATAAAGCCCTGTCTTCAGCTCAACCATCTCGAAATAGTCTTTTTCCATGAATGTCGGGCGTTGCCTGAGGTTCAGCTCCTTCGCCTGGCCTTCCGCGGTTTTAACGCCGACAATTGCAACCTCCCTCAGAAGCCTGAGCATTGTTTTGTCATCCATGCCCTTCGAATCCAGCAGTATTTCATAAACCTTCTCCGACATGTAGTCGCCTATGTTGATTGCATGCGCCATCCCATATTTTTTCCACACTGCCGGCCTGTTGCGCCTTATCTCATCCCCGTCCTCAAGGTCGTCATGCACAAGCAGCCAATTATGGAAGAGTTCGCAGGCTGCAGCAAAGGGCAAAGCCTGTTCTCTCGTTCCGCCAAGGGCTTTGCAGACCAGTATTGCAAGCGCAGGCCTCAGCCTCTTGCCTCCAGCCTCGAGATGATACCAGACAGCATCATGGAGGTTGGGTATGCCTGCTTTCCTGATTACCTTCCCTATTTCCTGCTCAATGCCCTCCGACTCCTCCAGAACAAGCTCCTGGATGCCTTTCATCAGCTTAGTATTGAAGGCCTGCCAAATAAAACTATCTTTTTATATTTACTCCCCCTGCAATAATTATATGATTAACCTGCGCGAAAAGCTTGTTGAGTACAGGAGGGTGCTCAACGTGGCAAGGAGGCCTACAAGGGAGGAGTACGTCACCTCAAGCAAGATAACCTCGATAGGCATATCGCTCATCGGCATCATAGGCTTTGTTATATTCCTCTCTTTCATTCTCCTCGGGATTTAACGTCTCGCAGTCTTAAAGAGGCAGCGTAATTATATATACCACAAACCTGATTAATGTTAACATAAACAGGGAACACAAAGATGATTTATACTGTAAGAACCACTACGGGAAGGGAGGACATAGTGGTAGACCTGCTTGCGAGCAAGATAAGGGCGCAGGGTCTGGATATCAAGTCAGTGTTCCACCCCCGGGAGATAAAGGGGTATATATTCCTGGAGGCTGACCTCGGGATGGTCCAGAAGGCTGTGCAGGGGCTGCTGCATATCAAGGGCGTTATACAGAAGCCTGTCAGGCTGGAGGAGATAAGCCACTTCCTTGAGCACAAGAAGGAGCACATATCAATAGAGATGAATGACATAGTGGAGATAATAGGCGGGCCGTTCAACGGGGAGAAGGGGAGGGTAAAGAGGCTGTCGGCGAACAAGGATGAAGTGACTGTGGAGCTGCTGGAGGCAAGCACCCCCATACCTGTAACCATTGCTGTCGAGTTTGTGAAAATACTGAAAAAGGGCGCTGTGACTGCAAGCGCTGCTGAGTCCCAGAGCAGCTAAACTGCCCGAACCTTAAGGTTCGGGAAATCAGCTGCCCGAACCTTAAACTGTCCCGAAACTGAAACTTCCTGAACCTTAAGGTTCAGGTAATCATTCGATTCGGGTAGTGGGCGGTTCGGGTAGTTTAATGGGCTATTTATTCTTTATATCTCATAAAATACCTAAAAGGGTTTTGGTTATATGGGGGAAAAGGTTCAAGTGAAGGTTCTTGTAGAAGGCGGGAAAGCAACTCCAGCCCCGCCTTTGGGCCCCACACTTGCACCCCTCAAGGTCAACGTGGGAAAGGTGGTGGCGGACATAAACCAGAAGACGAAAGAGATGGCAGGGATGCAGGTGCCTGTAACGGTTACTGTTGACACAGCAACCAAGGAATACACGCTTGCAGTTGGAACGCCTCCTGTTTCTGCGCTCATAAAAAAGGAGCTCAGGCTGGAGAAGGGCTCGGAAGCGACAGGCATAAAGAGGGTTGGCGACCTTACGGTGGAGCAGGTGAAGAAGATAGCGAAGATAAAATTCGGCCATGAAAGCGAGGGCTTTGTGCGGCAAGTAACAGGGACTGGAAGGAGCATGGGGGTCTCTGTGGGCAAAGGGGCTGTCACCGAGGAGGAGAGGAGGCAGGCTGAGGAGTTCCTTAAGGCGAAGGCTGCTGCTGAGGCTGCGCCTGCGGCTGTTGCTGCAGAGGGTGCGGCGCCTGCTGAAGGGGCTGCTGCTGAAACGCCGGCTGAGCAGAAGGAAGCGAAGGGCAAGGAAAGTAAGACAAAAGAAGCGCCGAAGGCCGAGG
>CAYUWT010000119.1:0-3656 GCA_964448625.1 uncultured archaeon | reverse complement strand
TGTTTTCTGCAGCAAATGCAGGGAAGGATACAGCTTCCGGGGCCTGTTTGCGGCTAACTTTTTACCTCCACGAACCTCGCCTTCTCCTTTGATTCGCTTACCACCACTTCATCCCCCGGCTTCAGGTTCGCCGTTTCCTTTGAATTGTCCGCAAGCAGAATGCCTTTTTCCCTGCGTACCACAACCTCAGCCTTCTCTCCCCTTCTCAGCTCTATATAGCCGAGCCTCGGTGTCGCGTTGTTGAACCCGAGCCTTATGTTCACATCAAAAGGCTCATACCCTATCGCTTTGTAATACCCTGTTGAGCCGTAGGGAGTTGCAGCCACTATGCCATCGCCTATCACGCCTTCTATTGTCCTCCCACCCGCTTTTATATCGAACCGCAGGGCCTTCCTCGGGTCCGCATTATGCACCTGCATCTCATTAAGCCCGACAAGCCTTTTCCCCTTTGCCCTCCCCTCAACCTTGGCAAACTCCCTCACATGATAATCCCCCTTCTTTACAGCCTCAAGCACCCTTTCCAGCTCGGAAAGCCTGTACATGGTGCACTTGTTGCATATGCTGCTTTTCTTGAAGGGTATTTTTGGTATAGTGGGGTACAGCCTCTCGGCTTTGAGTATTGTCCCATCCCCTCCATAGGCTATGACAAACTCAGGGTTCTTTTTAACCTCTTCAATCTCCAAGCCCTTCATGGCACTAATTATCTTCTCCGCTCCGTATGGAGTGACGACCGCAACCCTCATGATTTCAACCTTGATTTTAACTCTAAAGCGTTACCCATTTATATAAACTGCCTATTATTATACAATTAGGGAAGGTGGAAAAACTACCTGAACCTTAAGGTTCAGGAAATTAACTACCTTAACCTTGTTTAGGAAGTGTAATATGAAAGTCACTGTATATTCAACGCCTGCATGCCCCTGGTGCCACAGGGCGAAAGAGTTCCTCAAGCAGCACAGCATAAAGTTCACGGAAATAAACGTTGCCGATGACAGCAAGGCTGCCGAGGAGATGATTGCCAAGAGCGGGCAGATGGGTGTGCCCGTTATCGATGTGGACGGCCAGATAATAATAGGTTTTGATAAGCCTAGGCTGGAGAAGGCCCTCAGGCTCGCAAAGTGATTTCTTTGGTTGTTTCAAAGGGCGGCATATGGGTTGTGGTCATGAAAGCCTTCTCCAGACAGTTCGGTATCCTAAAGGAGCTGAAATATCTCCTCTTTTTTCTGGGCTTGTATTTCGCAGGCAGCATCATTTTCGGTTATTTCCAGGAGCCTGATGTCAAGGGAGTTGTGCTGGAGTCTGCGGGCAATATTGTCGAACAGGCCCCATTCGGCAATGAACCCGGCCTTTTCTGGTTCATTTTCTCCCGCAACCTTTTCGCCTCCGCTGCGCTTTTCCTCTCAGGGCTGACAATAATAGTATTATTCCTCCTGCTGCTTTCGCAGGGCATGCTTGTGGGCATAGTGTTATTCAGTTCCGAGAGGGCAGGCCTCATAAGCGGCGCTGCAAACCCCCTTATAGGCATACTGCCCCATGGGGTGATAGAGATACCGGCTGTTCTTATTGCAGCCTCGCTGGGTTTGCGCATGGGACTCAAGCTTGCGCTGCGCAAAAAATATCTCCCCGCACAGCCCTTTAAAAGCATACTCAAAAGCTCCCTTATACACTTTCTCAAAATAGTTACCCCTCTTCTCCTTATTGCGGCTCTTGTTGAAGCCTTTCTCACGCCGGATATAATGCAGCTCTGGTCACGAGAAAGACTGGACAGCAGCCTTGGGGAGCACCTCCTCTCTGGGGATGAAATAAAAGCCCTGGGATATGATTACATTGAGCTCGACAGCTTTTCTCTCGCACGTTATTCTTTTTGGAAAAATCTTTCCCTCCATTTCCGCAAAGCCCTCCTCAACGATTCAGTATATTACAGGCTTGCCGATAACAGCAACTTCACTTTTTACGCAAAAGCCTTCAGCCTGGGCAACGGCAGCATTTCTGTTATGGGTGTGCACAGATTTGCAAACAAAGAAGGCGCGCAAGAAAAGATGGAGGTGCAGAAACACATTGTAGAAAGCTTTCTTAACTCCTCCGGATTAAGCCATTCGAAAAACAACAGCACATATGTGATTTATACAGAGGAAGGCAATTGGCATTATTCCTTTTGGGTTTCGGGAGACAGGTTTTACCAGCTCTACCTGAAAGGCGGCAGAGAGGATTTCTGGAAAATCGGGGCATTATGGGGAAAGCCGTCTCATAAGCTTCAGCCAGCTCTGATGAAATCCTCACTTTTTCTCTGAGTTACATAATAACGTAACATTTATGAGCTATTGTTACATCACAACGTAACTTTAAAAAGGAGCCCAAATCCACCCGTGATCTCATTATAGTGACGAAGAATATCGAAAAAAAGGAGCGTGGAATAAATTTCATCCCGCTGTGGAAATGGCTTTTGGTCAATCCCTCTGCCGCCCGGAAGGACAGGAAAATGCGGCGATAGGCAGCTTACCCTGCCCAGCAAAATCCCCTTCTCCCAGCGCCGTCTCCCCAGCCCACCCGAAAGGCTCTGGCTCAAACTCCCCCTGCTCAGTCCTTATCCTCAGTTCCAGCTGCTTCCCGGCACCTTCCATTATGATAAGCTCTGTTTCCTGGGTTTCAACAACAAAAGATTTCTCATACAACTTTCTGGCCGCCTCAGGCGTTACCCTGTCGTATGCGTTGTTCTGCCCAGTGCCTTTTCTGTTTGTCTGCAGGTTATTTTATTTCCATTCACTCCATCTTCAGTGTCAGCTTCAGTTGGAGTTTTTTTATTTCCAACAAAGCGGCTTGGATTATAGCTAGGACAGGCAATCAGATATACACAAAAGGAGCCATGACCACTTTGCATCTGCCTATTTTTGTCTCCCGCATTTCATTGAGGTTCAGAATGAAGGCCGTGTTCGGCCTGTAAGCATTTATGAAGCTTGCGAAAGATCTGGTGGCTTTCGCCTTGGTCTTGACCTCAATAGGGATTACCCGCCTCCCATGCTCTATGACGAAATCAACCTCTGTCTTAGCTGTGGTGCGCCAGTACCTGATGCTGAAAGAGCGTTTAAGTTCGTTGTGAACGAAGTTTTCATAAAGGGCACCAAAGGCTATGCTTTCAAAATTTTCCATAAGATGGTTCCTTATTCCTAAATCAACAAAATATATCTTAGGGTTCTTCCTCAGCTCATTCATTTTGTTCCTGAAAAATGGCTTTACGATAAAGACTACGAAAGAGTCTTCCAGAAGAGGCAGGATATTCCTTGCATCATGGTATTTAATGCCGGAATTTGCGCTCAGGGTCTCATAATTGACGATATTCCCTAGGCTCCATGCAGCTGCTTTTAGCAGCTTTATCGCCTTTTCGCGGTGCTGCTTTCCATAGAGGGCAACAACATCCTTTTCTATATAGGTGGTGAAAATATTTTTCAGAAGCTCCCTTTTTTTGCCATAATCTTCCTCTGTCACCACCCTCGGATATGAGCCGTATGTGAGGTATTCATGCAGCAGCTTGTTCAGGTCGCCTAAAAAGACCGTTTTTTTGGGGCTTAGCATTCTGTCCAGTGGGCTGATTTTTAATTTCTCGTGCAGCTCTGCATATTTCTTGTTTTTCGTGCTCAGAAATTCTCGAAAGCTGAATG
>CAYUWT010000118.1:0-3695 GCA_964448625.1 uncultured archaeon | reverse complement strand
TGACAGGAGTGGTAAGTTAAGGCCAAAATCATTTTATTTTTTCTCTTTTCCTTTTTTACCTTACAGTTTATTTCTTTTTTAATATATTGACCCCAAAATGCTCACATGGGAAAAAAATATCCTATCCTCCTGACAATATTATTAATAGCCAGCGGCTGCATAGGCCAGCCTGCAAGTGATACGCAGCCTGAAGGGCAGGAGGGTTTAGGGATTGACAGGTTCATGGAGGTGAAAGACCTTGAGTTCTCCGGGGTCACGGGAGATGCTGTATTACCGCTTGTTATAGAGGACTTTTCCGATTCCGTTAGGGTTAGGACTGCTATATGGGACTTCCCCGATAGCCGGCAGGGGGTCAATGATGGCGTGGTGTTTATAGTGGCTGAGTACCTTAATGAAAGCGAGGCTCAGGGGAAGGCGGAAAAGATGTTCCAGAGATTCGAGAACAGCACAAAATCCATAATACCCCCCATTGTAACGGGAACAAAGGAGCTTGAAGGGAGAAGGATATACATTGTCCAGATAGGCACAGGAGACACGACATACTACTGGTCCCTCGGGCCATACGTTTTGCTGGCAAGGCAGATAAATGGGGAGAGGTTTGGGCTTGATGTTTTGGCGAAAGAGTCTTTTGATATTTTTGAAAGCATGCAAAAACAGTAAACGAGAAAAAGGGATGGGATGGGACCACTGGGAGTCGAACCCAGATCTACGGGTATCTGCTAATCATCGGCACAGAGCTTGCAGCCCCGCATGCAATATGAGCATTAAGTGCGGGATATCTGCTTTCTGTGACCTCAGTATTCCAGTAGTTGACTGGCTCTGGAGCCCGTCAGGATGCCATTACCCCATGGTCCCCCGGATTAAAGAAATAAGGTAGAGAAGGAATATAAAAGCCGAAAAGGCGCTTGTTAAAACCACGTTCGACTTTCCTCTGTCAAGTATTCAGCATAAAACTGGCAGGTGTTATCCCATAGAACGCTGCCGGTTTTCAAAAATATAAATCTTTGGACTCAATATATACTCAATGGTTATCAAACACCTCAAACGCCTGCACGGCAGGATAATGGATTCCATCAATTCTCTGTTCAAGAAAAAGAGCCAGGTCAGGCTCGGCCTTTACGGGCCTGTCAATTCCGGAAAAACAACCCTGGCGAACACAATCTGCATGGACTGGATAGGGGAGGAGGTGGGGGCTGTTTCCGCAATACCCCACGAGACACGGGAAGTGCAGATGAAGGAGCATGTGGAGATAGCGGGCAACGGCAAGAAGCTTGTTTTCAATGTGATTGACACTCCGGGGATAGCCACCAAGATAGATTTTGAGGATTTTGTGAAGAGGGGGATGAGCAAGGACAAGGCCAAACAGAGGGCAAAGGAAGCAACGAAGGGGGTCATTGAGTCTATAAAATGGCTGGACGAGATGGATGTTGTGCTGGTCGTGATGGACGCGACAAAGGACCCGGTGGACCAGGTGAATGTGACCATCCTGGGCAACCTCGAGGCCCGCAAGGTGCCTTTCATAATAGTTGCCAACAAGCTCGACCTGAAAAATGCAAAGGCGTGGCAGATACGCAAGACCTTTCCCCAGTACCCGATTATAGGGATTTCCGCCAGGACCGGCTACAACATGAAGGAGCTTTACAAGCTTATTATCGAGACGATGAGCTGAGCTTATGAACATAAAGATAAAATTCCTGCCATACGAAAGGCTGAAGGAGCTCGATATACCTCACCTGCTGGAAGATATGAAAAAAGACACCATAATCCTGATTGACGCGAAGCTTTCCGTCAGCCAGGAAACCGCCATTATAGAAGAAACGATGAAGGCGATATCCGACAAGTTCGCAGGCATAGAGCTGAGCTCGCTTGAAATGAGCGCTGATGAGAATGTGAGCCTGTTTGAAAAGCTCAGGGGCAGGTTTGCCGAGTTCATACTGGGCAAGAGGAGGGGCATAACCGTAATAGGCCCTTCAAAGACCATAAAGAGGATAAAGAAGAACCCAAAGGACCTGTTCCTCGAGATGAGCGGTTGACCCTTTTCCGCTAAACTTCCCGAACATTAATGTTCGGGTAATTGCTCTTGATAAAAGGCTTAAGCCAAAAACTAAGCCTTTTCCTGATGGGCTTGATAAAAGGCTTAAGCCAAAAACTACTCCTTTTTCGGATGAACAAAAAAGAACCCACAATTGAAAAGGAGGTGTGAATCATGAAGATGAAGAAAAGCGGAAAAGGCATGAAAAGCGGCAAGATGGAGATGTGCTCCTGCGGCAGCGGAAAGAAGCACGAGGATTGCTGCGGCTGTGAGTGCTGATAGTTTGAATCTGGAAAAATTTACTGTTTCTTTTTATCGGATAGGCGTGAGAACGCATGCAAATCAAAATAGCAGGAACACGTTAAGCAGCGCATACCCGGCAAGGCACCCTCCCGTAAGGAAAGGCATTGCTGGGTAAAACCTTCCTTTTTTTGCTATTACCAATAGAGCGAGAAGCGAGAGGGAAACGGCTATGGTTACAATGAGTGTCAAAAGGAAGGAGTGGAAGTTGCTTAATCCGCTAAGGATAAGCTGCTCCATCACAGTTCCGGAGAAAAGAAGCGGGAACGCTATATCCCCTCCCCCGAGTATTGCTGTTTTTTGCCCTTTTCCCTTCATTTTTCCTGTTTTGCGCGCTACGGCAATTTGCTTGCCGCCTTTCTCCTTGAGTGGTATGCTGAACCCAGCGAAAAGCCTGCTTTCCGTAAGGAACTGGGCCATCTTGACCATGTGGCCCGTTTTTCTTACTGCTATGAAATCATAAACAGAGATGGCAAGCAGGAGGGCTGTGGCCCAGAGGACATCGAAAACAGGCACGAAAATCACCACAATGCCGGAATACATCAGTATTTCTGTGGTGTTATGGATTACAGCATTCCTTGCTATGATTTTTGCGGCTGAAAGCGCAAAGGCCAGCATGAGCGCTGCCAGAAAATCTATGTAAACCCCGAGGGCAGCGGCTATGGAGATGAACACGGCAAGGAAGAACCACGCCTTCCAGACAACATAGAGTCTCAGCTTTATTATAAGAAGCAGCATGCCGGTGGCTATACCAACCCCGAGAAGTATGAACAGCAAACTTTCTATGCCTTCCGTTTCCGGCCTTTCTATCACTGTCTCGCTGTGCTCTATGACCTTCTCCCCCGAAGGCAGGGTCTCAACACCCTTAATGCTCCCGCCCACAAACGCAAGCCCAACCAGCTGCGAGACCACAAAGGCCGCAAGCATCACAGCAGTTATCCTCGCATCGTACTTCATCTACTAATTATGCCTCTGTGTGAATAAAAGCTCTTGGGCGAAATAAATTTTTGGGCTTGAGAAACGATTTTACTGCTTATATAAGCAAGCGGAGGTTTCCTCTATGGTAATCCGTCAAAAGCTCATCAATGCTTTTATATTTTGAGTCCAGTGCCTCAAATACTCTTTTCTGAAGTTTTTTTCTCGGTATTGTCCTGCCACTGGCATATCTTGACACTGCGCCTTCAGTAATTTCGAGCTCATCGGCTAGCCATGCTTGAGTTTTTCCTGTATCTTCCAGCCTAGATTTCATATATGCACCGAACACCTTGTTTTCTAATTTTTCTTGCCTTGAATTGGCCAAGTGCTCCTGATACTCCGAGAGTGATGCAAAGCCCTTCTGCTTGGCCAAGTGCTCCTGATACTC
>CAYUWT010000117.1:0-3786 GCA_964448625.1 uncultured archaeon | reverse complement strand
ACTTTACCCCTTCTGCAACTATACACACACTTAGGATAGCACAAAAAACTGGTCTGTCAAGTCCCACTCAAAAATGCGCTGAGATCACCTGCCATCGCTGGAGCTGCCTTGACTCCTACTACTATCCTCTACGTAAGCATCTGGATCGCACCCATGCATTAAACCTCCCAATGCCAACCAAGTCGAATTAACCAAAAGTGCGGATGGATTATCTTCCTCACCTCTCAGAAACCTGGAAATATAAGATCTTTCAAAGCCGGTCTTCTTCTCCAGGTCAACGGTTGTAATCTTGTCTTCCTCACCTTTCGGAGGTCTGCCTTTCCCTTGGAATCGCCGGTCTTTGAACTGCTTCTTTATGTATTCTTCAGGTCGCCGTTTCTTAAAATTCAAAGGGTACAGGCCTAAAGATTCCCCTGCACGGAGTAGTATTCGCAGCGGGTTTAACTTATATAACAGACTAATGGATCGGAGGGATTTGGTGACAAATTCAGCCTCCTTTTCTATGGAATGGCCCACTGATGAATACAGCTGAGGTTCCGCCTCCCGAAGAACCTCCAGCGCCTCACGGTATCTGTGCCAGTCACGATCAAGCTCTTGTCCATTGATATAGTTCGCGTATTCGTGACTAAGAAAGTCAAGCGCCTTTTGTGCTGGTGCTACAGCATATTCCCTCTCAGCACGATCCATATTATTTCTTGGAAAGCATTTATTAATCCATTCTCTAAGCCTTTCGTCTTTCTCCTTCGATTCACTGTTGCCGTAAACCCAATGCTGAGACTTAGAACCCTCTTGTCGATGGTTCGCGGATACCGGTAACGGCGTCGCACACCCCCTCGCAACTTTACCCCTTCTGCAACCCGCTGATGTGTGCAGTTTTCGTTTGAAACCGGTATGCCTACAATGAGGCCTTGGATGATAGCGGTTCAATAAATCTCAAACTCTTTTTTGAATTCGTTCACATCCAGATCCCTGAAAGCGTCATTGCCCTTCAGGGCCTCTGCTGCGCATTTTTCGCAGAGCGGTGCTATAACCAAGACATCGGTTTTGGCTGCAAGGATGCGAAGCGCGCGCACTTTGAACTCCCTTATTTCCCCGCCGGTCAGTGCCCCTAAAGAGAGGCCGGTGGATACAGTTCTGAAGCCGAAATCCGCAAGTAGAGATTTCAGAAGACGCAGTTTCCTGCGGCTTCTTGTGCGCCAGCAGGCTAATACCTCCATGGATGGTAGTCCTCCAGTCTGAATGGGATATATTCCCTTTCCTCCCCTGTAAGATAGCGGGCAAGGTGCTGCACCTGATTTTTTACCGCTGTCCTGACCCTCATCCTTTGCCCGTGCCAGATTATTCTCTTGTTCAGGCGGGAATAGATATGCGTTACCAGAATCTTTTTTCCTTCCTTCAGCAACAAACCCTGGCTTGCGAGCTTTTTTGGGAGGTTGGCATATTTGATTGCGAGTCCAACCGCCACCACGTCAACAAGCGGCACCCTGAACTCCTCTATCATATCAAAAACCAATGACACTTGCCCGTATCTGTCTGCATGATAGAACCCTGTGTATGGGTCAAGGCCTGTGTAAAGGCAGCACCTTTCCAGCTCGTTGTACAGGATCCCATAGCCGTAATTGAGCATTACGTTGAAGGTGTCCTTTGCGCTGCGCGTTACCCGTCCCGGGAAGTCTATAAGTTTCCTCAGGCAGCGGAAGTACTGCTCCGCCATATTGCCCTCCAGAGCCAGCAGATGAGGGCGTATTTCGGGCATATTGCCGGAAACCAGCCTCAACGACTCAAGATAGGCTTCTATTCGCGTAATTTCCAGGCTGAAATCTCTCCGATATTTTTTGGATAGAAACTGCAGAAATCTGAGCTGGGAGCTTCCCTTAGCCTCTATGAATTTCTTCGCAAGAACCGCGGCAGTGCCGGAATTTGCCACCTCCATCTGCCTCTGGCGCAGCAGCGATAAGCTTCCTCTCTTGCTTGGCACAAGCCTGCCTACAGGCATTCCGAATTTGCCAAGAAACACAATATCGATATCATTCTCCAAAGCCAGGCCCACGGCGCCGGTTGAAATAGAGGATGGCACAAGGACGATGATTTTTGAGAGCTTTCGTGCAGGGAACACTTTCTTTGCCTTTGTTTTCTGGTCAAACAGTATGATGCTCCCGCCGGATTTCCTTATCCTTGTGCCGGACCTGTTTATTATCAGGTCCATAAACACTCACCCGACAACAACAGCCTTCACGTTCACGAACTCCCTTATCCCCCATTTGCCCAGCTCCCTTCCAATTCCTGACTTCTTCATCCCGCCGAAAGGCAGGCGCGGGTCGCTCACAACCGTTTTGTTTATGAAAACCATTCCGGTTTGTATCCTTTTTGCAACCTCCTCCGCCTTCCGCGTGTCCGTGGTCCATATGCTTGCCCCCAACCCGAATTCTGTGTCATTCGCCACCCTTATAGTTTCTTCTTCAGATTTTACTGGTATTATGGGCAAAACCGGGCCGAACAATTCCTCATTATAGGCCGGCATGCCAGGTCTTATGTTTCCGAGAAGGGTCGGCTCGAAGAAAAACCCTTTCCCTTCTTTTCCTTTCCCGCCTAAAAGAATATTAGCACCATTTTTCGCGGTTTCCACTACCTGCCTCTCAACATCATCCCTTATCTGCCCAGTCGCAAGCGGGCCTATGTTTGTATTTTTGTCCATAGGATCCCCAACTTTAAGCCTTTCCATCAGCTCTTTCACCCTTTCAGTAAACTCCGTCTCAATCTTCTCATGAACTATGAAACGCTTTGCAGCAATGCAGCTCTGCCCGCTGTTCACCATCCTGGCTTTCACCGCGTTTTCCGCTGTTTTTTCAATGTCGCAGTCAGGCAGGACAATGAATGGGTCGCTCCCCCCAAGCTCGAGAACAACCTTTTTTATGCTCTTGCCTGCCGTTCCCCCCACGCTGCTACCTGCTTTCGTGCTTCCAGTCAAACTTACCCCGTCTATATACCCGCTTTCGATTATTTTTGGAATAGATTTGGAGCCTATTAAAAGGGTTTTGAATACATGCTCCGGAAATCCGGCCTCCTTAAAAATTCCTTCTATTTTCAGTGCGCACTGGGGAACATTGCTCGCATGCTTGAGCACAACCGCGTTGCCCGCAAGGAGCGAAGGGACAGCAACCCTGAAAAGCTGCCAGAAGGGGAAGTTCCACGGCATTACTGCAAGTATTGTTCCAAGCGGGTCGTATCTCACATAGCTTTTTTTATTTTCTGTTTTAACCTCCTCAGGCTCAAGGAAAGCCGGACCCTCTTTTGAATAATAATCGCAGAGCAAGGCGCATTTTTCAACTTCCGCAACAGATTGAGATATAGGCTTGCCCATTTCTCTGGTTATGAGTTCTGCATATTCCTGCTTGTTTTTGAGGATAGTTTTTTGGAGGTTCTTTATCAGTTCTGCCCTTTCGCCTGCCTCTTTTTGTGCCCAGCCTGCAAAGGCATCTCCCACCTTTTTGATTTCGTAAATGGCCTTTTCAGCGGATAGCTCATCGAACTCTGCCAGTATTTCTTCTGTTGCTGGGTTTAGCGAGCGGAGCTTCGGCATATAGCTAATTTGTTTCAAAGTTTAAAATGGCGATGTCCATTGCCGTTTTGCTCCATTTCTTTATACAAGTTATCCATCATCTCAGCAATCCCCGGGGAAACAGAGCCATACCTCAGCTCTTCGAGTTTCCCAACATCCATTCCGTATTTTCTTGAAAGCTTGCGAAGAACATTTTCATAATAAGACCACACCTCTACAGAGAGTGT
>CAYUWT010000116.1:0-3854 GCA_964448625.1 uncultured archaeon | reverse complement strand
ATACTAAGCAAGGGACGAATATAATCCCTGCTGCGGGGCTGCTGCCAGAGGGTACAGATTATCAGTGGGCGAATCTGGAAAAACAAGGCAATAACAAGCAGTATTTGAAGATTGTCGTCCGGACGTCAGATGAGGAGGACATAACCAATAGTTTCAACATTGACTATTTCCCCGCCGACAGACTCTATCTATCCCCGATTAGGTATGCCGCCTACACGGTTGATAACCGCCGCATACACCCTTTCAACTTTACCCCCTCTTCAACCCGCCAATGTATGCAATTAAATTTTGAAACCAGTATACCTCCAAACTGCTCTTGAACATGTATATGTCGTATAGGCGTAGCATACTGATTTTATCCCTAAATTTTCTCTCTCATTTCTCCATGGAGATACAATTTTCACAGATGTGAAGCATGCCTGTTTCGTTTTTCAATCAACATTTTTCAGGCCAGCCTAAAATCGCTTCAAAACTTTGCCGCCAGCCCGCATTCCATGCACGTTTTTTTGACAGCGCTTGCAACGGCAGGCACAACCCTCTTATCCATTATGTGCGGTATTATAGTACCTTTCTCCAGCTCCTTTGCCGTCACAAGCTTCGCAAGCGCCTCTGCCGCAGCTATATAGACTGCATGATTGAGACCATGAGCCCTCACATCCAGCGCACCCCTGAACATTCCCGGGAACAAAAGGCTGTTGTTTATCTGGTTGGGGTAATCGCTTCTCCCCGTGCCTACAACCCTCGCCCCTGCCGCAAAAGCTTCCGCAGGCATTATCTCCGGGTTGGGGTTTGTGAGGGGGAAAACAACAGCATTTTCAGCCATTGATTTTATATGGCCCTTTTTAATGCAGTTTTCAGTGCCCGTAACCCCTATAAACACATCGCTGTCTTTCAAAACACCCTCCAATCCACCTCCCACCCCTTCGGGGTTGGTAATTTCGGCAATTTCCATTTTGTATTTGTTCAGGTCCTCCCTCTCCCTGCTTATCAATCCTCTCGAATCAGCCACATAAACCCTCTCCGCCCCGCATTCGTGCAATATTCTCGCTATCCCAACTCCTGCAGCCCCGGCCCCCGCTATCACTATTTTCGAATCTTTTATGTCTTTTCCCACAATTTTCATGCTGTTGATAAGCGCAGCCAGCACCACAATCCCGGTCCCGTTCTGGTCGTCATGGAAAACAGGCATTTCAAGTTCCTTTGACAGCGTTCTCTCAACATCAAAGCATTTGGGGCTTTCTATATCTTCTATGTTTATCCCTCCAAACGTTGGGGACATTTTTTTAACCAATGCTATTATCTCCTGTGCGCTGCTTTTTTCAATGCAGACAGGAACTGCGTTTACATCTGCAAAATGCTTGAACAACAAAGATTTCCCTTCCATTACCGCTAGTGCCCCAAGAGGCCCTATATCACCCAGGCCAAGCACACGAGTGCCATCACATACAATCGCTATGGTGTTCCATTTTGAGGTAAGCTCATATGCCTCCTCAGGGTTTTTGTGAATAGAGCGGGAAACTTCAGCAACGCCGGGGGTGTAAATGAGGCTCATGTTCCTTGTGGTGGCTTTTATTTTAGGTTCGACCTCTATCTTACCCTTCAGCCTCCTATGAAGCTCCAGTGCATCATTTTCAACGCTCATGCAGTCCAGCCAATTATTGAACTCATTGCAATATATCCGTTAGCGCTTGCCCAAAAACCGCAGTTTGCATATCCGAAAGCCTTATATATAACCCATCCGATACCCTTTTGGATACTGATGGATATAAGGCAGATTGTTTACGGGATTGTCCTGTTCATTATTTTCTGGGCCTTCCAGGCGGGCTATGCGGGCGGCTTGGGCACGGTTGCATGGTTTTTGGGAGCGATACTCTTTATCGCGTTCCTTTGGCTTTACGGGAAAGCTGTTGTCCCAAAGTGGAACACTGACCAGACAAAACTCTGGACTTTTTCAGTAGGGGTTGTGCTTATTGGCACTATTTTCCCCACATTCCTTACCCCTTACATACCCGGTATAGTCTTGCCCCCGGGAGAATTTTCAGTCATCGTACCTCCAATACTTCTCAGTTTCTGGCTTGTCGTTTTCGGAGGGGCGATGTTCGTGGCAGGCTCTGACATGAAAAACAGTATTGTCACGCTCACAGGCATAATCTGGCTTTTCACCTCCATAACATTCGTCCTTAATGCAGGGCCAAACGCATTCATGCACTTTGCAATTGTAACCTCGCTTCCCTTCATTCTCAGCGGCGTTGTTTCAAAAAATAAAGCCAAATAGGAGCCTGTTTTTCCGGAAAAGCGCTTATAAACCTTTCCTCACAATATGGTAAGCATACCGCTAAACTGCTTCGGCAGGAGGTACGGGAATGGAAAAGGAAAAGAAAGCTGGAAAGAAGGCAGAGAAGGCTGTTTCTGCTGCGGCAAAAAAGGTTGCTGTAAAGAAAGTGAAGACGAAAGTTTCCAAGAAAGCCGCAGCAAGCGGGAAAATATCAGAAGCGCCGCAAAAGCCGCAAAAAACGCAACCTGCAACAGCTGAAAAGCCCCTGCAGGAGCCCAAAGGCAACCTCGAGAAGATAAAATACATAAGGGAAGCCTCTAAAAAACGCAACTTCCAGCAGACATTCGACCTGATTATCAACCTCAAGAACATAGACCTGAAGAAGCCTGAGAACCGCTTTACAATAGACCTGAAGCTGCCGGAAGGGAGAGGAAAGCAGCCAAGGATAGCATTCATAACAGAGGCCTTCGCAAAGCAGGCTAAGGATCTTGTCGGAGCTGTGATTACAAAGGCGGACATAGCGAAGCTTGCAAAGGACAAGAAGGCTGCAAAGCGGCTTGCATCTGAAACCGACTTCTTTCTTGCTGACACAGCGCTCATGGCCGAGGTGGGCAAGAGCCTCGGTTCTGTGCTTGCCCCAAGGGGGAAGATGCCGCGCCCGGTGCCGCAAAACATTAACATAGAGCCGCTTATCCAAACCGTTCAGAACTCCCTCAGGGTCTCCCTTAAAAATACCCCGGTGATACAGGTTCCGGCAGGCACGGAATCAATGAAAGACGAGGCTGTGCTCAGGAACATGGACGCAACTTTGGCAGCCGTTGTTGAAAAGCTGCCTAAGGGGAAAGCCAACCTGCGCTCTGTCTACCTGAAGCTGACCATGGGGCCGCCTGTGAAAATGGAGGTGGCATGATATGGTATCGGCAAGAAAACAGGCCATGCTGAAAACGCTGGAAAAGGAGCTGGAACAGTATTCAATAATAGGCATGCTTGACATGTACAAGCTGCCCGCAAGGCAGCTGATGGAGATACGCGAAACCCTGAGAGGCAAGGCCGTCATAAAGATGTATAAGAAACGTTTGATAAGGCTTGCGCTCTCAAAAAAGGAGGGCATGAAAGGCCTTGCGGATTCCATGGGCAGGATGCCTGCGCTCCTTTTCAGCAGCGAAAATCCCTTCAGGCTGGCGCAGGTTATCGCGCAATCGAAATCAATGGCCGCTGCAAAGGCAGGAGACACAGCCGCCAGCGGCATTGTGGTGAGAGCAGGCATGACAGACCTTGCAGCCGGTCCCGTAATAGGCGAGCTGCAGAGGGCAAAAATACCCGCAATGGTGAAGGAGGGCAAGATAGAGATAAGGCAGGACACAACAGTGGCAAAAGCAGGCACGGTGATGGATGGAAACCTTGTGAACATACTCTCGAAGCTGAAGATAAAACCTATGGAGATAGGGCTCAACCTCATATGCGCCTTCGAAGGCGGATACATATATCAACATGAGATCCTTTTCAAACCCAGGGAAAGCTACATTGCGGAAATGCGGCAGGCCTTCAGGGACTGCATGAGCCTGAGCCTGAACCTCGG
>CAYUWT010000115.1:0-3892 GCA_964448625.1 uncultured archaeon | reverse complement strand
AACTCCTGCTGCTCTTTGAGGGTGTAGGGTTTTTTCGCGGAGCGGATAGCAAGCTCCTTCTTTTCAGCGATCTGCTCCCTGTAGGCTATCCTGTAGAGCATTTTGGCGGAATCCATGCTGTTGGCCGTCCACAATATAGGCATCCTGAGGTCAACCGCTATGCTCGCAAGCGCACCCATAATCGCATTGGCATGCAGCCCTGCCTGAGCAAACATAAGCTCGGGGTTGCCCTCTATCAGCAGCACAGGCCTATCATAACTTGCGGACATGAGTGCAAGTTGCTGGAAGAGCCTCTGGTCGGCTATGGAAGCGAGGAAGTCGCTGACTGTTTTCCGCTCACATGCTACGGTTGAGGAGCACACATAATCGCCGACATCCAGTCTTTTTTCCGACACGCTGCCGCCCAGCCCCTTCAGGTGGCTTATGACAAGGGAGTTCATCTCCCGCGTGTCCGCAAGAATCAGCGGCTTTTTGCCTTCGGAAGCGTTGAAAAGCAGCTTTTGGGTCTCCATAAACCATATTCTCCACAGGCTTTAATATAATGCTTTGCAACAATTTAAGCTGCACGGGAACAATATAGTATATGAAGGCTCTTGCAGTATCAGCTGTTGTCTTCTTTGCGTTTCTCCTGCTGTTCCCCGCTGCTGATGCTGCGCTGATAAGGGGGGAGCCCAGGGTTATACCGGAGAGGCTTTCTGTCAACGAGAGCTTCATATTCCTTGCGGAACTTGACACCAACGACTCAGCAAGGGTTAACTGGAATGCAAAGGACTTTTCAGCTGCTGTCGGAGAGTTTGCCGCAGGGCTGCTTCCCAAGATGGGCGGAAACAGGTATTACTGCTATTTCTCAGGCGGCAACGACTCGAACTGCGGGCCTTCCCCTTTCATATCCTCCGCCGCAAAGGAGAACAACCGCATAAATTTTACTGTAACGGACAACAGCATGCGTGTAACCTCGCGAAACATATCCTTCGGGGTGGGGGAGATAAATTTTGTCACGAGGGTAGTGGCGGATGAGAGCAACAGGCTTATAATGAACGTGTTTACAAGGGGCCTGCCTGTGGACAGGGTGGATTACAGGATATATGACAGGAACATTTATGAGAAAATGAGCGGCTCGCTCAAGCCGGAGCCTCTTGACCCAAGCCGCCATACTCTCGACAGGAACATAACGCTGCTTGCAGGGGAATATTTCATCTCCCTTGAAGGCTCGTCTGCTGAAAGCTTCGGCGGGACTGTAGTAAAGATACTTGTGGGGGAGAGGCCACAGCAGCCGCTGGACTACCTCCCGCTTAGAGCTGACAAGGTTTCCTTCCAGACAATTGTGGAGCCGGGGAAGCAATCTACAGCGCGGACAAATTACAGGCTGATAAATGACGGAAATTCCACAATATCCAACCTGAGCGTCAGGATACCGGATCCGTACAGGGACATGCTCATTATTGGCCTGGACTCCACAACGCTTCCGGCGGGCGGGGAATTGTACTTCAGCGTTGCGGTCAAAAACATCAACGCAAGGACGGACATAAATGCAAGGGTCCCCTTGTATGCGGGAGGGAGGGAGGTCGGGAAGATAGATGTGGAGATAGATGCCGGTGTCACAGAGGCTGCACCGGTGCAGGCAGATTCCCTTGCCCTCATGGAGCTTCCGGTGTGGAAGGAGAGCCTCCTTGCGGGGGAAGCGGCAAAGACCTTCACGCTTGTGAACAGCGGCGACAGGCCGCTTGAGAATATAAGCTTCACTACGTCCCCTAAAGAGCTTGCCGACATAACGCAGATAACGCCTGTAGCATCGCTCCCAAGCCGGGGCAATGCCCTCTTCACTGTAACTGTTTCCTCAGCTTTTGCAGGGGAGAAAACCGGTATCATAACAGCCGATAGCAAGGGAGGCAAAAGGGATATACTTGTTGACCTCAGGTTTTTCGAGGACAGGTCGCAGGAGATACTCGCAGGAAAGGCGAGGATTGAGTCTGTCAAAAAATCCATGGGGGGCGGGGCAGCCAAATATTCAGACATTATAAAGCAGACTGAGGCGGCCTTTGATTCAGCAAAGGCTGATTTCGACGCTTCAAGATATGAAAGCTTTGAGGCCAGGCTTTCAACAGCCGCTGCCCTCCTCGGAGCGCTTGAGAGCCTCCCATCTTCGACAAGCACAACCATTCCGCCCCCAGATGAAAACGGGGGTAAGGATGATGGGGATGGGCAGACGCCTGTCTTTTCAGTCAATCCCATTTACATAATAATTATCGCCGTTGCCATTGGCGCAGCAGGGGTTGCGGCATTCTTCGTCGTCAAAAAGAAGAGGCAGCAGCAGTGGGAGGAAGAGGGCGAAGAGGTGTATTAGGCCCTGTAGCAGACCCCCTCCAGACTTTGCCCTTTCTGCAAGATGACATTCTGCATGTGAGAGTGCAATAACCTTGGGGTACCCCACTACAAAAGTGTGGATAAACTGACAGTGTATTTAAGAAATCGGTAATTGTCGCTTGCATTTTTATAATATAGCCAGCTTATGAAGTAGAAAGATGGAAATCATGATATAGAGGTTCAATTTCAACACTAATGTAGGGGGGTACCAACCTTGGAGGCTTTTATAAACAAAAACTGCAAGAAATGCACATAAAATCCAAAACTGCAGGGGGTGAGAAAATGACAAGAAAGATTGCGGACTGCAGGCAGTTTCCCAGCGAAAAGAACTGCACACTGACCATAGCAGGCAGCGAAGAAGAGGTCCTTACGGCCGCTGTTAGGCATGCGGTTGAAGAGCATGGCCATGAGGATACGCCTGAACTGAGGGAACAGATCAAGGCAATGCTCAAAGATGAGGAATAAACTGCAGCAAACTGCAATCCCGAAAAAATTGAGGGGCAGTTCAATATCTCCAGAAGCTGCGGGATTATCCTCTTCGCTTTATTTCCTTCATGCGCCGGCCTCCCTGTCTGCTTCTTTACCCGCAGATCCCTTCCATGTTTCGCCCTTTATGCAAGTATGCATACAATGCAGCCTTAGATTATAGCGGTCCAGCAAAGCGCAAATCCCTTTTTGAACCCGCTATACCCAATCGCTGAAACAGCAAGGGGATAAAAATGGATTATCGTTTGGCAGTCTATCCGTGCACTTCCTTCAAAAGCACGCGGTTCTCAATCTTCCAGTATGAAACCTCTTTTTCCGGGGCTATCCGCGCTTTCAGCTCCTCCGGGACCGTCGCTTCAAACGTTGAGTAATCCTCAAGATCCATTATCTGCACAATGTCCCCTGATACCGAAAGCACCTGTCCCTTCTTCTTCTCGATTATGGGGACCTCAACATTATCCGAAGTGGGCTTGAGTATATACCTGCGCCTGTTGTCGAACAGGCCCATGGTCTCTATCCTTGCCTTTGTGGCCCCGTGCTTGCCTGTCTTGGACTTCTGTATGCCCACAACAACCGCAGGCTCGCCCTCGGCCATGACATAGTTGCCTTCCTTCAGGGCCCTTACCTCTATGGGCTTTGTGGCCATTAGAATTAGATATTTGAGGAGGTTAATAAATGTTTGGAAAATCTGGGCTGTAAAGTAAACGTCACCTAAGCAGTTGATTTCTGGCTCTATTTTCAAATCAGCAGAAAACTAATCGAACAAAGCATTTAAATATAGTATATGATAGTTTTATCATATGCCTAAGTTACAACAAGTTTACGGAATGGATAATCTTCATAGATTATTCTTCAAAGCATTTTCCAATCACACAAGATTGGGGATTATTCAATTACTAAGAAGGAAAGCTCTCACCGTCACAGAAATATGCGAAAAGACTGGCTTTGAACAAAGCAGGGTATCACACAATCTTAGATGTCTGGAGAATTGTGGTTTTGTAAAGGTTACACCAAATGGCAATTTTAGAGAATATGCTCTTGA
>CAYUWT010000114.1:0-3912 GCA_964448625.1 uncultured archaeon | reverse complement strand
GCATTACAGGCAGCTCACGCAGGATGTGGAAAAAGCAAGAAAGGCGATGCTTTTCAGGCAGGCTGAAAAGGCCTCCCGGGACTTCGAGGGCTTCGACAGGAAGCTTGCGGATAAGGAGAAAGAGATGAAAGAACTGGAGGCCCGGCTGGAATCCACAGAGAAGAGGATTGCGGAGCAGGAAGTTTTGATGGAAAAGCTGACCAAGGACATACTCAAGTCCGGGGAGGAGGTTGAGGTGGAGAAGCAGATAGCCCGGCTTAACGGGGAGATAGAGAGGCTGAAGGACAAGATAGATTCGAACAAGCGCGAGCAGCTCAGGATAGAAAATTTCACTTCCCGTTTGCGCTCAATGGACACAAACTCTGCTGTGAGGGCTGTCATGGGCATGGAGGGGGTGAAAGGCATAGTAGCGGACCTGTTGCGCGTGCCTTCGAAATACAGCACAGCAGTTGAGGTTGCTGCCGGGAGCAGGCTGCAGAACGTTGTCGTTGACACCATGAATGCCGCGGTGAAATGCGTGGGCCACCTCAAGGAGAGGAAGCTGGGCAGAGCTGTTTTCCTCCCCCTTGACAAGCTTGATCCGCCCCCCAAAAAACCACTCCCCGCGGGCTGCATGGGCTGGCTCTCAGCGCTGATTGATTTCGACCCCCAGTATGCGGTGGTGGCGCAGTACGTTCTGGGCAGCACGGCGTGCGTGGATAACATAGAGAAGGCCAGGCAGATAGCGAAGCAGCACCGGGTGAGGCTTGTGACGCTCGACGGGGATATGATTGAGCCAAGCGGGGCTGTGATAGGAGGCTATTACCAGAAGAGGCAGGAAACGCAACTACCCGGCTACGATGCCGATAAAAAGAAGCTGGTGGAGGAGAATATCGCTTTTTCCCGCAGGATAGCGGAGCTGGAGGGGGAGCTCTCGAGGCTTGTGAGCAGAGCAAGGAAAAGGATACCTGCGAACATAGAGATGGAGAGGGCAAGGCTCGACAGCAGGATAAAAGCTCTGAGGGAGGAGAGAAGGGAAACAGCGGAAAAGAGACTTACCCTCACACAGGAGACCAGCAGGCTCAAGATAGAGATGACAAAAATCGAGACAGGCTTTGAGACCATAAAGGCGCAGCTTGAGGGCTTTGACAAAAAGCAGGTTGAGGATATGGCCGGCAAAACCCTTGCGGAGCTTCACGAACTGGAGAGAAGCTGCCTCAGGCAGCTCTCGGAGCTTGGTAATGTCAACCTCAAATCGCTGGATGATTTCGATTCGATTAAAACGGAGTTCGAGGAGTTCAGAAGAAAACTGGACCAGATAGCAGCTGAGCGCAATGCGGTGCTGGATGTCATGGCCAAGATCGAGCAGAAAAGGATGGCCACATTCATGGCCACTCTGGATGGGGTGAGGAAGCATTTCAATTCGGTGTACAAGGAGCTTACCGGAGGGCAGGGCGACCTCCACCTTCAGGATCCCGGTTACCTCGAATCAGGGCTTGCGATAAAGGCCAGCCCGCCAGGGAAGAAGCTGCTGGACATAGACAGCATGTCCGGCGGTGAAAAGACGCTCACAGCCTTTGCGTTCCTCTTTGCTATACAGAGGCATAAGCCCTACCCCTTCTACATACTCGATGAGGCTGACGCTGCATTGGACAAGCGCAACTCAAAGAGGGTTGCCGAGCTGCTGGTGCGGCACAGCGACAGGACCCAGTTCATAGTGATAAGCCACAACGATGAGATAATCCGTTTTGCCAACCAGGTCTACGGGGTGAGCATGGAGAACGGGGAGAGCAAGATATTCGGGATAAAGCTCCCGGAGGAGAATTAAAGCTTTTCTCTGTTATTTATAAGTAGTAAAAACTTTATAAATATAAGAAAGTAATGAATGGCATGGAAAACAATTTGATATACGTTACGGCACCTGAAATAATACAGATACACGATGGTCTGATAGACGTTTCCGGAGGAGTGAAAGGCATCATTAATCCAACCAGTTTGGATTATGTGGCAGAAACCCAGATGCATTATTCGGAAACTCCAACTCTTCCAGGCACAGCCTCATATCTCCTTTGTCGGATAGCAAAAGGCCACCAGTTTGCTGACGGGAATAAAAGGACCGCGTATTTCACCGCAAGATATTTTTTGATGAGAAATGGCGCCGATTTTAATGGCTCTGACCCTGAGGAGGCTTCTCACGAGATTGAATACATTGCCGCACAGCCAGACATGGACTCTGCCTGCGGAATCGCAGGTAAACTGGTCGACAAATATTTGATTAGAGATCAGATAAGGATACCGGATTATCCCACCTTCCATAGGATGATAGTAAAAAGCATAGGTGTCGCACACAGACTTTCCAAAAGATAGCAATTTTACCGTTTCAGCGCCCCTATATGCGGCAGGTTCCTGTATTTTTCCGCATAATCCAGCCCGTATCCTGCAACAAACTCGTCCTTCTCCAGCTTAAACCCTACAAAATCGAGCTTTAAAGCCTTCTTCCTTCTCGGGGTCTTGTCCACCAGCACGCAGAAGCTTATGCCTGCAGCCCTCCTTTTTTCAAGGAGTTCTTTGAGATATGCAAGCGTGGAACCTGTATCGATTATGTCCTCGAGAACAAGCACATGCCTCCCCTCTATTTCAGATTTCATGTCCATCAGCAGATCAACTTTACCCCCATCCGTGCCTTTCTTGTAGCTTGAAAGCCTTATAAAATCCAGTTCTAAGGGCAGATTCATCTGCCTTACCATATCTGCTGTGAAAACAAAGGCCCCTTTCAGTATGCATATGCAGAGGAGGGGGTTGTCTTTTGCAACCTTCCCCGAAAACTTTTCCGTCACCTGTTTTGCAAGGTCCGAGACCTTTTCCTGTATCTGCGCTTCGGTAAAAAGGATTTTTTCAATGCCGTCTGAAACTGTTCCCATTAAGCGGTTTTGTGGAGCGGAAATATATGCTTGAACCACCAGAATCCGCTTTCTCTTTCGCTTAACAATAAACTTAAATCTTTCGATAAAAATCGAAACATTTATAAATAAGCCCCAATAATAAATAAAATATGAAGAAAAACGAGCTCGTTTACAGAGAGATATTGCTGGAAGCGATGGAGAGGAAAAACAAAAGTCTTACCCAGCTGGTGCTTTCCAAAAGGCTGGGGATTTCGCTCAGCACAGTGAGCAATGCACTGAAGCCCCTCAGGAAAATGGGGGCTGTAAATGTAAGGCTGAAGAGCTTTGAAATTGCCGATACGAGGAAGATACTGCTCTACTGGGCGAGCATAAGACGCCTGGAAAGGGACATTATTTATGCAGCAAGGGCCACCCTCGCTGCCGTGGAAATAGAGAAGGCCATGCCTTCAGATGTTGTGTTTGGGGCATATTCAGCATACAAGTTCATGTTCAAACAAATGCCTGCCGACTATTCGGAGGTCTACGTTTATGCCGGCAGGCTGGAAGAAATAAGGAAAAGATTCCCGGAAAGCAAAGGCCCTCCAAACCTCTTTGTCCTGAAAAAGGATTTCGATAAAATGACTGTTGCCCACCTGTATGCTGACCTGTGGAATATCAGGGAGTGGTATGCGAGGGAGTTTTTAAAAGCGCTGGAGGAGAGAATCCATGGACTACTGTCATAGCCTGCTGGCGGAGAAAAGCTGGTTCATATTGCAAAGGCTGAAATCCGAATTCCGCTTTATCCTTATAGGAGGGTGGGCTGTCTACCTGTGGGCGAAGGCACAGAGATCGCAGGATATTGATATTATAGTGGACTTTCAAACACTTTCTGAACTGAAGGCAAGGTATGACCTGAGGAAGAATGAAAGGCTGAGGAAATATGAGATAAGGCAGGAGGAGATAGACATTGACATATACATCCCCCATTATTCAAGGCTTCCCATGCCGCTTGAGGAGATGGAGACCATCGTCCGGGAGACCAATTGCTATC
>CAYUWT010000113.1:2669-3986 GCA_964448625.1 uncultured archaeon | reverse complement strand
CGGGAAGCCGGATGCGAAAGCATGCGGCTCGGGAATTCAAATCCCGGCGGGAGCGATCAGCCAAATGGAGATATTTTTTGATTACTTGAGAGAAAATGTTAGAAAAGAAGGCATAAGTGAGAAACTTCAGTAAGCGACAGCTTTAAGCGCGTCTACCCTTCCCCAGCCGTAGCTCGTGTCGTAGCCCAGCTTTCCGAGGTCTTTTGCCGTCTTAAGCAAGGCATCCTGCACCTTGTCATCTGTGTAGGTTGGGTGCGCAGCTCTTACAAGAGCTGCAACGCCTGAAACCATAGGAGTGGACATGCTTGTTCCGCTTGCAATCGCATAGCCGCCGTTGAGCCATGTTGAGTATATGCTTACTCCGGGGGCTGTTATATCCACCGCCTTGCCCCTGCCTGAAAAGCTTGCTATCGTGTCAAACTTGTCAACAGCTCCTATTGTTGTGGAATAGCTTATGCAGCCCGGTATGGAAACGCCTGCGCTCCCGCTGTTGCCTGCAGCCACAACAACCAGAGTATTATGATCTCTAGCATACTTTATAGCATTTGTCATACTGGGCAAAACACTATCACAGAAGCCCTTGTAGGTGTATGGGGGGGCTGTCCCCAAACTCATGCTTATCGCATCAGCGTTAAAATCATCAGCAGTCCCGTTTATACCATCCGGCCCGTCCACAACATAGTATATTGCCGCCACAATATCACTGAAGTAGCCGCTGCCACCCGCATCCAAAACCCTTACCGCCAAAACCTTCGCATCCGGCGCCACGCCCTTTGACTGCCCGCTGTTCGCGGTTATTATCCCCGCAACATGCGTCCCGTGGCCGTTCAAATCAAGCGGGTCATTATCATCATCAACAAAATCCCTGCCGAGCAGTATGCTGTCGGCAAGCTGAACATGATTGTAATCAACGCCGGTGTCAAGCACTGCCACGATCCTGCCGGCGCCGGTATTCCCTAAAGCCTGAACATCGTCAGCATTTATCTGCGCGTTTGCCCCTGTATCCATAGCAAACACCCTTATATCTTTCTGCAGTCCCAGTGAAAATGCAACGCTTTCCGGGCACACAACAGCCGTCAGGGTTTTGGCATTCCTTACAACATTACAGCCCTGTGCAACAGCATCTGACAGCTCTTTTTCACCATGGGCTATAAACCGCCCATTTCCATTCCCGGCTGCTTTATCAGGAAAATCAGTCTTAGGCTGGGCTGAAACCACCGCAGCAGCTATTAATCCCATCGCAATGAATATCATCAACACCTTTGCGCTTATCATACCACTTAATTATAGGATGCAAAAGCATTTAAGCCTTTCGGT
>CAYUWT010000113.1:0-2569 GCA_964448625.1 uncultured archaeon | reverse complement strand
ACGCTGTTTTCCCTGAAAAAGGCCTCAAGCTTTCTGGAATCCCTTTCTCCCACAACTATACAGCACCTGGCGGGGCATTCGTATTCCATCTTGGATAACAACCCTTCCCGCTTATAGGTGTAACGACCCTTATTGGACTTATCCTTATAGCCGAACAGCTTTCTCCTTATCGCCATCCTTTCCCGCTGGCCCATCCCGCTCATGTTATAAGTGAACATTGTTTTCATATCTTTTTTTGCTTCCGCGGTTAATAAACTTTACTGTTAAAAATAATAGTAGATAAAACTTCATAATGATGGAATGAAAATCAAGTTTATGTTACACTATTATGTAAGTATTTATAAATAGAGATTAACATATAGCCATATGAAAGATACTATAAAGAAATGGAATGTCTGGTGGGAGAATCCTTCATATCTGGACAAGCTTATAGGCATTGAAAGAGAGTTTCTGGCTGAGATGACGGAATCATTCAAGGCAAAACATATAAAGGACATAATAGGGGTGAGGCGGTGCGGCAAAACAGTCCTGATGTACCAGCTGATGCACGCTCTGGTAAAAAATGGGGTTGATGCTCAAAACGTCCTGTATCTGAATTTTGACGACCCTGAGCTGAGCAATCTGTCAGAGGCCATTAAGAATGCGCTGCAGCTAAGGCCAACCATAACCCATGTGTTTCTTGATGAAATCCAGAATATCAAGGAGTGGGAAAAAATAATCAGGGTTTATTACGACATGCAAAAGTTCGGGCAGATATTTGTTTCAGGCTCTTCTGCATCCCTGATTTCAAGGGATGTCGGGAAAAGATTAACCGGCAGGCATATGACACGCATAGTGACTCCGTTCTCGTTCAGGGAATTTTTGAAATACCACGGCGTTGAGCGGCCTGATCAGATTTCGGAAAGGGAAAGGGTCATACACCTTCTTGAAGCCTACCTGGAGAACGGCGGGTTTCCCGAAACGCTTGGCAAAGAAGCGCTGATTTCCAGGGCTATGCTGGTTGACCTTTATAATGACATACTTTCGAGGGACATAACCTCGAGGTTTGGCGCTGAGCTTGATGCGGTCAAAAAAATAGGATATTATTTGATGACAAACGTGGGCTCTCCTTTCTCCTACAACAGCATAGCCATGGCATTGACCCTGCACTATGAGACCGTTAAAAAATACGTCCCCTATTTTGAAGAGGTGTTTCTCATATTCATCGTGCCGCATTTTTCATGGAAGATCAAGGTCCAGCTCAAAAAGGATATGAAATGCTATTCTGTGGACACCGGCTTGAGAAACGCCGTTTCATTCAGGTTTTCAGATGACATGGGCAGGCTTGCCGAAGGCGCTGTTGCGGCAGAATTGAAAAGAAGGGGAGTGGCTCCTTATTTCTGGAAAAGCAAGAGGGAGGTTGATTTTGTAGTCATGGGGGATGAATTGACCGCAATGAATGTCACCTACACCGACAACGTGCATAAAAGGGAGAGGGAAGGGCTGCTGGAGTTCAGGGAGAAGCACGGCAATGCGAAGCTTGTAATAATAACAAAAGAGATGGAGCAGATTGACGGCGACGGGATAGAGTACGTTCCCCTGTGGAAATGGCTTCTCGGGTGAAGGGCAGCGGTTGCTTTATGCCCATCCGTTCATGCCACAGGTGAGCATTGTTTTCATATCTTTCCTTGCCTTCTTTGGCTGATAAGCTTTACTGTTAAAAGTAATAGTAGAGATTTCGTCTTTTAAGCATCTGCAACAGCCTTTGCTGAAAAGGATTTAACCCAACAGTCCAAGCAGAATGATGATGCGCGCTTTCGGAGTGAAAGAGGCATTACTATGAAATGCGAGCCTATGCTTTTTTGGAAAAGAATTTCTCCAAATCCTGCCAAATCAAAGCAGTAAACAGGCGCGCCATCCGGCTTATCTGTTTCCTGTCGGCCTGTCAGAGGTGTTATTGGTAACAGTACTATAAAAACCGGATCGTAATGATTATCTTTACAATCCGAATCTTGGAAGCGGATTCTGCATCCCGTTTTGTGGGAAAGAGGGTATTACTATTAAAAATAACAGTAACACAAAAAACAGCTGGGTTGGAGCGGGAGGGAGAGCCATCAATCGAATACGAATTTTTTAGGCCCCGCCTGCGCCTCCTGCCGCCTTAGTGGTGAGAGGAAAAGGGGGATAGAGGTTGGCAGACGGGGCCTGTGTTGCCGTCCGAATTTTAGCCCGCACGCCGCTCCGGTTGCGGTGTTGGTAAGAGAAGGGGAAATTACCGGAACGGCGGCGGGCCTTGAATCTCATCCCCGCCCGAAGCTTATCCATGAACTGTGATCTCAGAGCGGGGCACAGTCCAGGGAGGCGACGGGCGGGGCTCATTTTCACAAGAGGGGAGCTTTCCCAAAGTGGGGTCGATGGTATCGGGCTGATGCCGGGAGCCATTGGGTAAGGAGGCGAACTTGGCTCCGCTCCCCTCTTATGCCGTCCTTTATTGGAGCCCCGCCTGCGGGCCAGCACGGCTTTAGGAGGTTTGGGCTTTTGCGGATGCGCCATACCCGCAGGCGGGTTGAGAACGCTAGAACTCTATGTC
>CAYUWT010000112.1:0-3996 GCA_964448625.1 uncultured archaeon | reverse complement strand
GGACATACTGCTTGCCGCAAACATCCGGGGATTGTAAGTATACCCCGCACATTATAGTACAGGACAAAACAATTTAGGGAAGAATTATATTATCGACCTGTGAATAACTCTTATATGGCTTGCAAGCAGGTTATAGTGGTCAGGACTGATTTGGGGATGGAGAAGGGCAAGATAAGCGCGCAGGTTGCCCATGCTTCTCTCTGCGCATATAAGAAGGCCGGCAGAAAGGCTGTAAACGAATGGGAGATGGAAGGCTCCAAAAAGGTTGTCCTGAAAATCTCAGGGGAAATGGAGCTTATGAGAATTTTTGAACACGCAAAAATGAAAAAACTGCCTGCATGCCTTATTACAGATGCCGGAAAGACCCAGCTTTCCGGGCCTGCAAGGACCTGCGTGGGCATAGGGCCTGCGGAGGAAAAGGAGATAGACAGCATAACCAGAGGGTTGAAGCTGCTTTAGCCTGCCGGTTGGATTTTTAAAGCAAGATTCTGTTAATCAGTTTATGCCCGAGGAAAGCTCTGAAGAAGAGCAGCAGAAGGCAATAGTCTTCCAGCTGCTCCAGCAAAGGCTTGAGGAGCTGAGGGCGCAGGGCACGATGGTTGAGACCACATATGCGCAGACCGATTCCACATACACAGGTTTAGGGGCTCTTGCGGGGCTGAAAAATGGGGAGGAAATACTCGTAAACCTGGGCTCCGGCATTTTCTCAAAGGCTTCAGCGGCGGATATCTCGGCTGTGCTGGTGAATGTGGGGAGCGGGATTTTCACCGAGAAAAGCGTGGAGGAGGCAAAGAAATTCCTTGCTGAGCGCAAGCAGGAGCTTGAGAAAGCCGGGGAGAGGCTTTCTGAGGAGATGGGCAATGTTGCTGAAGCGATGAACAGGATTATAGAGGAGCTGCAGAAACAGTAGGGCAATAACTATCGCCAGCAGCCTGAACAGACCAAGAGGCTATTCTTTAAGTTCGATATCAATCTTAACGTCCTCGGGTATCGGTATTCGCACAACCTGCCTGAGGACCTTTTCGTTGGTGCCTATGTCTATTATCCTGCGGTGGATGCGCATCTCCCACCTGTCCCATGTAGCATTCCCATGCCCTGTCCCGTCACCGCATGGGGTTTTGAGCGTCCTCACCATCAGCTTTTTCGTGGGAAGCGGAATCGGCCCACTGTAGCTGACTCCGTGCTTCTTTGCTACCTGTCTGATCTCTTCGCAGATCTCCGAAAGCTTCTGGTAGTCCCTTCCGGCCAGCTTTATCCTTGCGAATTCCATATACAACCACTATAATTATATTTAGAGTAAGAAGGTTTTATAGATAACGAACTTATATAGCTTTCAAAAGCAAAAATTCCAGCTATCTCTTGCTTCTCTGTTTATGTCTTCTTGCGCCTTTGCTCGATCTCGGCGGCTTGTGGGGTTCTGTCCTGCGTGGGTCTGCGACAAGCAGGTTCCTGTCATAGGCAAGGAATTTTGCCGCAAGGGAAGGGTTTATCTTTGCCATCCCTGAGGCTATAGCCACCTTTATTGCTTCTGCCTGCCCTATGCGGCCGCCGCCCCTCACGCTAACATTTATATCATACCCTGAGAAATCCCCTCCTGCTATGAGGAAGGGCTCCTTCACCTTCATGATCTCAAGCCTCCCTAAATAGTATTCGGGGGAGCGGGAGTTCACTTTCAGCCTGCCGCCGCCTTTCCTGAAATACGCCCTTGCTATCGCCCGTTTTCTTTTTCCGGTGCCCCATACATTCTGGGGCGCTGCATATGCAGCCTCCTTCCTTTCAGCAGTCTTCTTAGCCGCCATACACCCTCCCCGTCAGCCTTTCAGCAAGCAGGCCAAGGCTGATGTATTTTCCAGAGCCCCTGCTCCTTGCCCCTATATCCTTCCTTTCATTCCCTTGGAGAGAGGCAGGCACGCCTGCATATACGGCAAGCTTCTTGAACGCATCCCTGCCTCTTGCGGTCTTGCGGGGCAGCATGCCCCTTATTATCCTCCTAAGCATGCCATCGGGGGTTTTAGGGTAGTGCGGCCCATGGTATGGGTCGCCTCTCTGCGTTTTCTGCTCGAAAAGCTCTATAGTATAATACGGATTGCCGCTTATGACAGCCTTCTTAGCGTTAATTATCGTTATCTCATCCCCCTTCAGCAGCAGTTTTGCCACCTGCGAAGCAAGCCTTCCCGCAACCTTATCCGCAGCGTCTATCACATGCATATCAGCCCACCACCCTAAGTGCTGAAGGCTCCGGGTTTTTCCCAGCAAGCTCCCGAATGGACATGCATTTGCCGCCTGCAGCCTCTATCTTCCCCCTTGCGCCGGCAGAGAACCTCCATGCGGCAACGGTTATCCTGCCTCTTGCCTCTCCGCTGCCGAGAACAATTCCGGGAACAATAAATATCCCGCCCCCTCCAAGCTTCGAAAGAGCGGAAAGCGTTACTTCACGCCTTTTCCTCCGCGGACCGGACAGTCTTTCTGCCAGCGATTTCCATATCCTGCCTTCCTTTGCCT
This sequence comes from uncultured archaeon, assembly GCA_964448625.1. Taxonomy (GTDB): domain Archaea; phylum Aenigmatarchaeota; class Aenigmatarchaeia; order QMZP01; family QMZP01; genus CAYUWT01. The sequence continues at coordinate 1,494 of CAYUWT010000112.1, read as the reverse complement.
TCAGCTGCTTAATCAGCTCCAGCCTCTCCGGATTCCCGCTGTCCACAGTATAACCATGAGCTGCTTTCATACTCCCTTAATTGTAGCGCATAATATATAAAAGCAATAGAAAGGCGGATGCGGAATGCGTTATATTGGCTGATATGCCCCTAGCCTTCTTCCTCTCTTTAATCCTCCAAGCCAGTATTCCGCATCAAAAGCCATTTCCAGAAGCTGATAAATAACCCCCGCACGTTTTGTCACATGTTCAGCCCTTTCCCTCCCCACAATTTGCTTTTCTTCTATCGGTTTGATTTCTGTTTTCTCATGGATGTAAGGCCTCCTTCCCAGATACCTTTCCCTCATGCGCCTGAGTGGCTCATCATACTCATCCTGTTTATCATATCGTTCTTCCAGCTCACGGGTCAGCATTTCCATTAAAGCAAGCCAGCTAGGCGCTTCTAATCCCTTCCCCGCACTTCTTCTGTAAGCCCTCATTCGATTGTGTACCGCATGCGGGAGGCAGGATTTCCGCTCTCCTTTTCCGTGCACGCTTTTATCGAGTTCGTTTGGAAAAGGGTGCTTCGAACCTGCGAACGGACTAACCGACAGGATTTCCCATTTCATCGCTTGCGCTCAACACTCAAGTTTCTTTTCCATAGACGCTTTTCGACTCAAATACCCGCATACAAGTTTATCTCGAATGCGGGAAACTTTTTCGAAAAGGGTCTCTTGAGTCCTGCGCCTCTGGCCGTTAATCCATTGACCACTGCCAACCCTTTTCTTTGTATCTGTTTTCTTTTCCGTGAACGCTTTTCTTTTCCAAAAGAAAAGGGTTCTTGGCTACTCCCGCGTTTTTATTAATTCAATAAGCAAATTTAAATGGGAGAATGGCGTTCGTTGATTTGTTCTTCGGCTGGCAGCGGAGGGTAAGGAGGCTCCGCAGGAAATGGGACAGGGAACGGGAGAAGGCTTTGCGAAAGAAGGAGCCTCTGAGAGGTTCGGTACTTTCCAAGCTCGATGGCGTGGAGAACAGCCTGCGCGTTCTGGAGGAGCAGAACATGAGCAGGGTTGCAAGGGCAAGGATAGCCAAGGAGATTGAGATAGACCTTGAGGAGATAGCGGAGCTCCTCAGGCTCAAGAGAGAAGAGGCAGCGGAAGCATTTGCTGCGCGCAAGCAGTAAGCAACTTCAGCTTTATATCCAGGCGGCAGCCAATCATGTAGCTATGGATTTTCGCGGTTATTTCAAGAGCAGCTTTATTTATGACCTCAAGGCCGGCTTTATCACTGCCGTTGTCGCGCTCCCGCTGGCCATCGCCTTTGCCATAGCCTCCGGTGTCAGCCCCATAATGGGCCTCTATACAGCAGTTATTGCCGGCATGATTTTTGCAAACACAGAAAAAGCCCTGAAGCACATCACTGAACTATTGGAGGGGACTCTGTTTCGGCAAGCTTGCCGATATCCTCGGGATGGAGCACAATTTTTCTGAAAAGCGAGTAGTCCTCCCATATGC
>CAYUWT010000111.1:0-4010 GCA_964448625.1 uncultured archaeon | reverse complement strand
CAGTTTTCATATTTAGTGATTATGCGCAGTTCAGGTTTATAATGGATACTTCACTTTTCGAGGCGGAAAAGCGCTATTTTCGAGGCTGCTGCAGCTTTGAGGTTTTCCCGGTTCTCCTCCCTCGTGCCCATTCTCATCCCAAAGCTTGCCGTTCCGCTGAACCTCTGCAAAAGAGGTTCCACAAGCGCAACCGCCTCCCCTATACTTCCCCTGAACCTCTCCGGCAGGCTTGCCCCGAGCGTATACGTTTTCTGCTTCCCTGTGAACATTTTAGGGTATTTCCTCAGGTCTGCAGCAGCAAGGGATGACGCCGCCTTCCCGTCGGAGAAGTCAAGGCTGTAGATGCTTTTTGTCTCCTTCCTGTATTCTGCCAGCTTCTGGCTGACAAAGTCAAGCACTTTGCATGCGAAAGCATGGCCCTCCTGCGTTTCCAGCCCCTTTCCCAGGAAATTCACACAGCACTCGTTCATCCCGGCCATCCCCACGGAAAGGAAAAGCGAATCTGTATCAGGAAGGTATTTTCTTGCCCAAGGAAGCAGGCCCTTCTCTATGCTCTTCTCCACTTCCTTCTTTTTCACCTCGAGGCTTTCCCTTGAGATAAGCAGCAGGCTGTCCAGCCTGGAAAAGAAATCCGTTTCGTTGCGCGCAAGGTATCCGAGCCTCGGCAGGTTTATTGTAGTCATCCCCGCCACGCCTACCTTCTCGCTGCACAGAGGGATTGATTTTCCGGTCTTTGAATCCTCATCAGAGCGGGAAAAATTGGCAAACAGGAATGATGGATGCCTTTCCGCTGCCTCCAGAATATCCTCCCTTTCAATGACCGAAGGCTTCCGCATGCATGCAACAACAGAAGGATATGAGAAGGGCTCGCTTTTCGCATCCCCAGCGGCTAACACTTCCAGCAAGGCTTTGCTCACTATCTGCGCCTCCTTCTCAAAATCCGAATACCTTGAGCTCAGTTTTTTGCCACCGCAGACAGCCCGCGCCTCCGCAAGGTCTGCAGGCATTCCCAAATCGAGGCTGAGGGATGTGTTCACCTCCTTCGGCATCTGGTTAAGCGAGAACACAAACCTCTGCACCATCTGCCTTACCGAATCATGGTCAAGCTTGTCAGCCTTCACAAAGGGCGCAAGGTATGTGTCAAACCCGGGGAAAGACTGGAAGGAAGACCATTCTTCACTTCCGCATGCTGCAAAACTCGTAATCTGGCCAAGAGCCGAATCAAAATGCTTTGGTGGCGAGGCTGAAACCTTCCCCTTGGGCCCGCTGAGGCCGGCAAGCAGCAGTTCTGGAATGCTCCATCCGACTGAATGGCCGGCATATGGGCCGCAGGAGAGGTTGTGTATGTAGATGTGGGAGTCCCTTGCAGCCTTCTTTACACCTTCTGAATAGATGCTGTTCAGCGTATATTCAGCCATCACAGCCCCTGAAATATGCTCCCTGAGGCCAGATATGGAATGCAAAAGCTCCTGCGCGGGTTCCCTGTATGATGCGTAGCTGTCTATTACCCCCTGTATCCTTGCGAGGAAGGCTTTGGTATCCCTCACATCCGAGCGCTGCTTCCTGTAAAGTATGAAAGCCTTGGTGGTCTTGTAATGCCCGGCCTCAACCAGCACCCTCTCAACAATATCCTGCACCTCCTCCACTGTCGGTATCTTCCCCGCAAAGCCTTTTTCAAGATACTCCACAACCTGGTCCGCGAGCCTCTCAGCTTCCTGCTTATCTTTCCCTCCTATAGACTGCGCGGCCTTGAAAATGGCATTGACTATCTTTTCCTTGTCAAAATTCACAACCCTTCCATCCCTCTTCCTTATCTTTTTTATCACGCTCGTGCCTTCAATCCTCTCATAAGTGGTGAAGCGCTTTTTGCAGCGGAAGCATTCCCTCCTCCTCCTGTTAGCATCTTCTTCTTCAGCCACCCGCTTGTCCAGCACGCGGGTCTTCACATAGTTGCAGAAAGGGCAGCGCATGCCTACCGGTAAGAAGTTGTCTTGGGGGGTTAAAAGTCTTATCCAGAAGAACAAGTGTATGCTATATTTTATCTGCAGAGGCAAATTTTTATATGGAAAAAATACAAACGCTTTGCAAGAAACTGGAAAAACTCCACAATGTTAGAATGCTTTTTGCGGTAGAAAGTGGAAGCAGGGCATGGGGCATGGAATCAAAAGACAGCGATTTTGATGTCAGATTTGTATTTGTGAGGCACATGAAAGAATATCTTAAGCTGAAAAAACCTGAAGATGTCATACAGCATAAGGAACGAGATATAGACATGGTAGGATTTGACATATACAAATTCTGCAAACTGCTCCTTGCTTCCAATCCTGCAGTGATAGAATGGCTGATTTCCGATATAGTTTATTTTGGGAAGCAGCCCCCAGAATTAGTAAGACTGGCAAGAGAATCTTTCAACGCAATTGCACTTTATCACCACTACAAATCCATGTGCAGGAAAAATTATATAAAATATCTTAAGAGCGGCCATGAGGTCACCTATAAGAAGTATCTGTATGCCATGAGAGGCCTTGTTAACGCGAAAGTTGTAGCGGATAGGGCTGAAATCCCGCCTATCAAATTTCCTAAAGCTCTTGAGCTAAGCAGAGGTTTGATGCCGGAGAGTGTATATAAGGAATTGAAAGAAACAATACGCCTCAAGAAGAATATGAAAGAAGACCGGATAGTAGGAAATTCTGTAAAGATTGATGCCTACATAGAAAATGAATTGAGAAAAACAGACAAGTTAAAAAATAGTGGAACTGCTAATTTTGAGGATAAAATCAATTCCTTTATTTTTAAGAATGTTGTGCTTGGCTCTTGACGAATATCGATTTCCAGCTCTAACCGAAATTTTTCAGCGGCTCAGGGAAGCACTTTCCGCTGTCCGCAGAGCATGTGCTCTCTTCCGGCGGGCTGCCCTTCTCCGGGCACTTGTCCGAGTACAGGCATGCCTCGCTGCTTATAGAATCAATCTGCTGCTGTATCTGCCCCTCCTCTGCCCCGTAGGTTATCAATATCCTATCAAGGTCATGTGGCTCATACTGGTTGAACTCGAAGTTTTCTTTCCCATTCACAAACATCCTCAACCTCTTTCCTCCTTCGTTGCAATATTGCCCTGCTTCCCCCAGCGAAATGCAGCTTGAGTTGAACCTCATATCCAGGCTCCTGAAGAAGAACCCCATGTCTATGTCCGCCGCATGCTTGTGTATAATCCTCCCGTCGCCGTCATGGAGGTGTATGAAATTGCTCAGCACATTGCCCTCGTGGGTCATGTATTTTTCCTGCGAAAGATTAACAGCCTCATTGTTTATGTAGAGCATGAAATCCGCATGCTCATGGACCTCCGCTTCCCCTTTGTTCAGCGCCAGCAAGGAGAAGCCTGCCGCAGCTGCGATTATAATAACCGCAATTATCGCAGCCCCCATCTGCATTTTCATGAATACAACTATGCGCACCTATTTAAAACCCTTATTTCCACCCTTCAAGCTTTTGCGATATAACGGGAAACATCTCCTGCGGGCCGTATCCGTGGCCTTTCGCCTTCACCTCCATAAACTCCTTTGGCCCCTGCGCTTTCTCAAAAAGGGCCCTCCCCATGGCTATGGGTATCACAGGATCCTCATCCCCGTGGATGAATATCACAGGCCTCCCGGCAAGTTTTGTTATATAATTATCAGGATCTATGCTTCTGACAAACTCTCTTTGCCCCCGGTCCTGCATCTGCTCGAAGCCAAACCCGGAAGTTGATATCGCCAGAACCCCTTTGACTGAAGGCTCGACCGCAGCAGCCATAATAGCAAACCTCGCTCCCATACTCTCCCCTCCAGTGTATATTTTATCCTTATTCACTTCCGGCAGGCCTTCCAGGATATCAACTGCCCTCAGCGCATCATAGAACATTTTGTGGTGCGCGGGCTCGTTACTGTTCAGAAAAGCGACAAAATCCTCCTGAATGCTTGCAGGCTGCGCTTTTGTCTGCCCGACACCGCGCTGGTCCAGCCCGAGTGTTATGA
>CAYUWT010000110.1:0-4060 GCA_964448625.1 uncultured archaeon | reverse complement strand
GCAGAGGGGAAATGAGAGTCAGATATGGCTTTCGTGCAGCCTCTTTCCTGTATTTTGAGCTAATATAAAAACGTTTCCGGCAGCGTCCTCTCGCTGATTTCCCCCGCTATATTTGTGAGCATCATTTTCTTCACTTCCTCAAGCTCCTCTGTCTGCCCCATCACCCACCCCAGCTTCACGTATGCCGTTTCAGTGGTCATGTCCTGCCCGCATATAGCCCCTGCATCATGGAAAAGAAGCCTGAGGTTTGTGTATACATTCGGGTTAAGGCGGCCATATATGCATTGCGATGTGACCACAAAAGGTATGCCTTCTTTTGTATATTTTTTTATGACAGGTATCCATGGCTTCCTTGAGATGGAACTGGGCACATGGCCGAGGGCGGTAGCCTCTATTACAAACCCTCTGAAACCTTTGCTGATATAGTAATCTATGACCCCCGGGTCCGAGCCCGGGTAAGCCTTTATTATGGCAACCTTCTCCTCAAATCTTTTCCTCAGCTCCGGCTTCCCCTCCTTTCTTCCCCTCGAAACGCCAATCTTCTCAATCCTCCCGTCAGGCCACACATTCGCAAGCGGCAGGTCATTTACCGGCCTGAACGCATCCCTTCTTACAGTGTCCATCTTCCTCGCTTTCACCCCTCTTATGAAATGGCAGTAATCATCATTCAGGGTTGCATGCATGCATATCCCCACTTCAGCCATCCCGCTGAGCGCAACCCTTGCGGCGCAAACAAGGTTCATGCCCGCATCGCTGGAACCGCGGTCGCTTGATTTCTGCGCGCCCACAAGGACTACGGGCTTGCTGAGATTCTGGAGCATGAATGAGAGGGCTGCCGCAGTGTAATGCATGGTATCTGTCCCGTGGGTTATCACCACACCCTTCGAATCAGTGAGAAGCTCCTTGTAAACCGTTTCAGCCAGCTCCTGCCAGTCCGCATGGTCAAAGTCTTCGCTCATCTTCGTGAAGGGGCTTGTCACCCTCTTTATGTTGACAAAGCCCATGAGCTCAGGTATATTTGCCAGTATCTCCTCGGCCTTCATGAGGCCATATACGCCACCTGTCCTGTAATCAATCCTTGAGGCGATTGTGCCGCCTACAGGAACAAGGGATATGGGGGGCATTTTATGGCTGAATTTCATCCCTTGCTCATGCCTTTTAATGCCGGCTGCATGCCTTTTCACAAGCGTAACCCCCGTTTCCTTTGAAAACCGCACCCCTATATTGTAGCCGTCCTCCCTTTTCAGGACAATGCAGTCCGCATCACCCTCGCTGCGCGGCATTAATATGCCGCGGTATGTTTTGCCACTGCTCTCAACCCTTATCTCATCCAAAACATCTATGCCGGCTTTCCTGAGTGCTTCCCTTACTTGCCTCGAATAATTCTCCAGAGACATAAGGAACAGATATATCTTCGTAGGGGGAAATAAATATTGGGATATGCTGAAAATCGAGACAGCTTTCGGGGAAGTCAGGATAAACCGCAAGACCTATTATTCGGACATGCTCGTTTTCTGGGACGGGAAGAAGGAGTTCATACCAAAATTCTCCGTATTGGATACAGCCCTGCTTGCAAAGGCGCTGGAGAAAAAGCCCGGGGATATAGTGCTTTTTGCAGGGGAAAATGGAAGCGTGAGGATAAGGGAGGAGGTCCTCGATATTCTGGAAGAGAAAGGAATAGATATTTTTATTGAGAAAAACAGCAAAGCTGCAAAGATTTTCAACGCCTTCATGGCCGCAGGGAAAAAAGCCGCCGCAATAGTCCACTGCGGGCCCTGACAACATTTAATGCACAGCTTCCAATAGTCCCAATGCTCGACGAAATAATAGACTACTGCTCAAAAGAAAAAGTGTTTGGATACATCATTTCAGAGAGCCCAGGCCCTTCAAAGCGTGTGAGCTTTCAGCTTAACAACCCGCCCAGCGAAATTGCGGGCTGCTCGCTCAAAGCGGATGCTGAAGACTTCACTGTGGAGGAGGTTCTGAGTCCCGCTTTCTGCGCGGAGGGAGAAGCAAAATACACATATCTCCTTGCTGAAAAAACAAACCTCTCCACCTCCCAGGCCATGAGGCTGGTTTCCAATACGCTGAATGTGAGGATGAAGGATGTGGGGAGGAGCGGGATAAAGGACAAGAGGGCTGTTGCAGTCCAGTGGTTTTCTGTGCCCGGCGTTCATAAGAATGCGCAGGAAAGGATGGCAGGGGTTTCAGAAAAGCTGAAAGAAGGGAGACTTAAAATACTCCAGAGCGGTTTCGGAAAAGAGCCGGTATCCATAGGAATGCATGAATCCAACAGGTTCAGGATAGTGTTGAGGGATATAAGCAAAAAGCTTGAGATAAAGGAGGGCAGGTACATTTTCCCCAACTATTTTGACACCCAGAGGGTCAAGCTCACCTCAGCCATACTGGGAGAGCTCCTTTACAATCTCAAGAGCAGGAAACCGGGTTCAGTTGAAACCTTTCTGAAAAGAACCGCGAACCTTCCCCTCAGCATGAAAAAGGCGGACAGCAAATTCAGGTGGGGCTGCAGGCTGCTCGAGGAATGGGGGGAGAATGGCACAAGAACTCTGATGGAAAGGCTCACAAAGCAGGACAAGAGGGAGTATTTAACCAGCCTCTCATGCTGCCTGTGGAACTACAAGCTCTCTAAATTTCTGAAGGAAAGGGAGAAAGATGCGGAAGAAATTCTTTTGAGGGGCAATGCCCTCGGGACAATTGTTCTTTCAAAAAATGCCAGCAACCAGGTACTGGAAAGCGGTCAGATAGGTTTCGCGGGGAAGATGATAGAAAGGAGCGCATTTGCTGAAGCTGATGTTGGAAGCATTGAATGGAAAAGGGAAAATAGCTCATATGCCTGCACGATAGAAATGGAACTGCCCAAAGGCTGCTATGCGACGCTTTTCCTCAAGTGGCTTTTTGCAAAGGAGGCTTTCGGAAACTAAACCCTGCTGATATAGGCTTTCCTGCCGTCGGAGATTACATGAATCGGTATATTCTGGTCCTCTCCAGTTTCTTTTGCCCTTTTCCACAGACTCTCCCGTTCATCATCCTCAATTAAAAGTTCTATGTTCTGCATTACGGAAACCTCAGGTTTATGCAGTTTGGAAATCCTGTCATGCTTTACTACAAATTTCATCATCTCAAAATCAAAATCGCCATGTATATGCGTAACCTGCAATTTCCTTTTCCTAACCATCAACTCAGAAAATATGTGGTTGTAATGGAAGTCAAACGCACCTTCTTCCTCTTGGGGCAGTTTTTTCCAAACATTTGAATATTCCACTGTTGTTTTGCACAAGATGCCTTCAGGCTGTGTAGCGCCCCTGACAAATGGGGTTACAATTTCTCCTTTTTGCTGCTCTCGATCCAATTCAAAATTTGTCTGTTTAAAATCCCTTGACCTGTGGTATTGAAGGAAGTAATGCTTTCCATAAGCTGTTTGCACCTCGATTATAGGACAATGAGCGGCATCGAAACGCGACAGGCTTCTGACATTTTCATAAAGCTCTATGAGCTGCGGCATGTTTTCTCTCAATTCAGGTACAAGCGGCATGACAAATTCGGAGACTATATGACCATTTTCAACAATCGTGTAGCTGAATAAATGCGGTTTTTCTCTATAGGCCAGCACATGATATCTGTTTGGTATAGACGAATCCGCAATCACCGTTCTGTTAAAACCGCCAAGATGTTCCCAGAAAGAAAAGGAAACCTCCCCCCTCATTCTGACTCTGTCGCAACCCGTCAAATTGCAATAAATTTCAAGGCTGGCTTCGTTTTCATTCGGCGGAATAACCAGTTCTCTCTCTCTCTCGAATGCAATCTCTGCAAAGTGTTTCTCATCAGTTGCCTGAGAAAATTCGTCCACATTATAGCTGCCGAAAAGACCTGAAACTCCGTCATATTCCTGCGGGTGCTCGCTCCTTGCTATAACCGGAAGGCCAGAAGCCTTCGCCTCTTTGAGCGAATCAAACCTGCGTGGAACCAGTATGCCATTCTGCTCCACATAATCCCCTATAGCCCTCTTGGGCTGACCGTTGAAGGCCTCGGGGTGCTCAAG
>CAYUWT010000109.1:0-4084 GCA_964448625.1 uncultured archaeon | reverse complement strand
AGCTTCAATCCCAAATTGGCTGAATATGGGGAGAGGTTTGACAACATTGATTTCTTCTCATGGACCAAGAGAACCCAGCAAGAATTGCCCATTGAACTGAAGATTTTCGATGCGGGGGCTTACTGGGTGATAAATGAACTGGAACAGGGAATAAGCTTTCCCTACTCAGAAAACTTAGCTGAGAGATTAGTTGATTTTGTCACGGAAGGATACGAGAAATCAGATATAGGGGATATGGTGAAGCTGAGAAATTCATATTTGAATGCAATGGCTGAAATACTCACACCAAAAGGTGTAGTGATATCAGCTCTGGATGATTTATGGAGAAAGAAGCCGGATTTATACTTGGATTCTCTCCAAAAGACTGTGGAGTATTGCATGAACGCCGAAAAGAAAGGTGAAGTGGAGCTTGAGAGGTTTGTGAAGTATAGAGCTTATGGAAAAGATTTCGAGAAATGGTATACACCATTCGTAATAGCCGAGGCCTTGTATTTCTACAGGTTGATGGGAATAGACGGAAAACTGGGCCCGACGCTTGAGAAGGCATTTGACAAGACAATAAGAGAAATAATACAGAATTTTGAGAAATCACCATATCTGATACTCTGGTATACACGGCCTTTCAGTGAGATACCGTACGAGGATAGGGTCTTTTTCAGTAGTGATATCGCTGATGTAAAAAGAACCATCGATAAATATACTAGTTTTAGCGGATGGATAAATGAAATAGTAGAGCCCTTCATTCCTGGTTCGCTAAACGACCTTCCAGAGAGGATAGCTGAGTTAAGCGACAGAATAAATGGAAGAGCCCAAGTTTTATACTCTGAGGGTTAAATATAAGCTATGAAATACCAAACCCCCCGCGGAACCCGGGACTTTTTGCCAGCTGAAATGCTTAGGAGGCAGTTCATAATAAACACTATCCGCGAAGTCTATGAGCTTTTCGGGTTTCAACCGCTGGAGACCCCGGCTTTCGAGAGCTGGGAGCTGCTTTCTGCAAAAGGCGGAGGCGGGGAGGCGGTCAAAAACGAGATATATTATTTCAAGGATAAAGCAGAGAGGGAACTGGGACTGAGATTTGACCTGACTGTTCCGCTTGCCCGCGTGATTGCAAGCAACCCCCAGCTGCCAAAACCGTTCAAGCGGTATCAAATCCAGCCTGTGTGGAGGTATGACAACCCGCAGGCTGGGCGCTATAGAGAGTTCTGGCAGGCTGATGTTGATATTTCAGGTGCCAGCGGAATGGAGGCTGAGGCCGAACTGATAGCGGTTGCTGCGGAGGCGCTCAAGAGACTGGATATTGCAAAATACTCGATAAGGATTAACAACAGGAAAATCCTGAACGGAATAGTAGAATCTATAGGAACAGAAGAGCCTTCCCCAGTATTCAGGATTCTGGACAAGCTGGAAAAAGCGGGAAAAAAAGAGACAGAAAAACAGCTTAAAGAAATGCTGAAGGAAAATGATGTAAAAAAACTGATGGGGGTTATCGGGATAAAGGGCTCCCCTGAGAAGGTCCTGGCTGAAGCGAAAAGGAAATTCAGGGGGACAAAAACAGCCGAAGAGGGGATAGGGGAGCTTGAAAGAATAGCACAGCTTGTGAAATCTTATGGGATAAAGGAAAATGTGGAAATCGACTTCAGCCTTGTGCGGGGGCTGGATTATTATACCGGCCCCATATTCGAGATAAGCGTGCAATCTGAGAAAAGCCCCGGCAGCGTGTGCGGAGGAGGGCGGTATGACAGGCTGGTTGGGCTTTATGGAGGAGCGCCAACCCCCTGCACCGGATTTTCTTTCGGAATAGACAGGCTGTATAATCTGCTTGAGGCCGAGGGCAAGCTTAATCTGCCTGCCACGAAAACGCAGGTTTTTGCTGTGAACATAACCGAAAACCTGAGGAATGAAACAATAAGAATAGCGGCAGAATTGAGGGCGGAAGGGATAAAGGCAGAAACAGACCTGATGGGGAGGAATGTTAGGAAACAATTAGATTACATAAACTCCGCAGGGATACCCTTCGCATTGTTTGTCGGGGAAAAAGAGCTGAAGGAAAAAAGATTTACCCTGAGGGATATGAAAAGCGGTAAGGAAGAAAAAATGGGTTTGGAAAATATAATCAAAAAATTCAGCCAAAGCCCGTAACCAGATCCCTCAAATATTCCAGCGGGTCCTCGGCCTTCGCAAAACCTGAAGCAACTAGCACCCCCTTGCAGCCCAGTTCCATTGCCTTCTTCACATCGCGTGCTGTTTTAACGCCCGCGCCGCACAAAAGGGGGATTCTGACCTTTCTTGCAGCATTGGCTATTATGTCAGGTTTAGCGTCTGTCACTGAAACATTCCCGGATACAAGCTCACGTGGCTCTATCGCAACCATATCCGGGCCGCATGAAGCCATTGTTATGGCTTCCTTGTCATCTTCAGCGCATACAACGGCTGTCAGCCCCGCATTCTTGCAGCGCTGGACAGCGGATTTTATCTGGGAAAGGAGGAGGGTTTTTTCCGAATGGTTTATAAGGGAGCCAGCCCCTCCAGCACTCCGTATGGCCTCAGGCGTCACGCTTCCCGTAAAGGCCCCCGGAGGGTTGCCGTCAACGTGCTGCGCGAAAACAGGAATCTTTACCGCTTTGCTCACCCTGTAAATATCAGGAGCAGAAACGGCAACGATAATATTTATCCCGCTTTCCTGGCTTACCAGCTCTGCAGCTTTTGCCTTCCTGACTGCATTCTCCCCTGTGGCTTCCTCATAGACTTTGAGATTAAGTATAAGGACAGGGTATTTCATAAAATCCATGGGACAGAAAGCATAAAAATCAGATGGGCCTGAAACGGTCCTTGAACTTTGCCATTATGCCTGGCATTGAGGTGTATTCCATTTCATCCTCTGGAAGGCGGTGGGGCTCGAATATGCCGTGCCTTCTCATATAGTCAGCTATCTCCAGCGCCTTCTGCCTCGTTAAGTCAAAGGAAATGTCTGCAAAAAGGTCCACAGGGCCGACAAGTTCCCCGTTGTTGAGCTGGAACCCCATTGCTATCACCCTCGGGGGCCCGTCAAATCGCGAGGGGTGGGCATCTTTGAAAGAGCACGGTATGAGCGGCCCCCAGTGGCTCCCCCTGTTCCAGCCCTCCACAAGCATGGGGAATGCAAATGCTTCCAGAACCTCGCCTTGAGCGGGGAACCCTGCCTGGGTCCTGACAACAAGAACCGGGTCATCCTTGCCCACATACTTCCCTGCAATAAGGCTCAATTTATCTGTGCTGCTGCTTGCTGCTATCTCGCGGTCCGGGTTCCTGTAAACATGTTTCATCACATACCTTCCAACAGAGCTTATGAACGCCAGCATGTCGTAAAGTTCAGCGGGGCAGGAGAAATCGAGCTTTTTGCTCTCCCTGATATCGTGCACCTCAAAGGTGAAGCCCTGATGGATTTTGGGTTCTATTATAAGCCCTGCGGTTGTGAAGGGGTCGGCAAACATTTTGTAAAGCGGCATGTTCCATGCGCCGGGGCTTGTCTTGTCAGCCGCGAAGACAATTATGGGTTCGGAAGGCCTTTCCTCGAACTCCATCTCCGCAACCCCCGGCCCCATGCCTTTTATGTTCCCCGAAAACGCTGTCTTGAGCAAATCCTGCCCTGCCCCATACAGCTTCAGTTTTTTAGCGGCCTCTGTGGCCTTCATGAACGCATCGAATGCCAGCTTATGCACCTTGCTGTTGTTTATTCCATGGATGTGGGTGAGCACAAGGTTTATGTCATCGCCGCAGTGGCCCACATGGTAATCTGTCAGCAGCTTTCCCTTTTCTTTTGCAAGGAAGTCATTGGCAGCATGGATTAAATCAGGGTGGGGCATGTGGTGGCCTGAATAGCTACCCACATCGGCCTTTATCACAGACACTGTGGTTTTAGCCATTCCATTAATTGTGGCATGGTTTAAAAAGGTTGATTATTTAAGAAACAAATGCAAACGGATATGGTGAAGATGAAACAGAATTCAGAAAGCTCTGCTACCATAACTCCTTATGAGCTGTGGAGGAGGATGGGCCCGGATGAAAAACTGGAGATTATTGATGTGCGCGAGCCGGATGAGTA
>CAYUWT010000108.1:0-4092 GCA_964448625.1 uncultured archaeon | reverse complement strand
TGGATCCGCCGCCTTATGTGGGAGATTTTTCCATGCTTGATCCAGGCAGAGAACGGGCTGTCCTTGGAGGCGGGAACCTGCAGCAATATTTTGACTCTCTTGACAGGATAGAAGCGCTTGATGTGGATATAATTTTCCCCGGCCACGGAGATCCGTGCACAAAGCAGAGAGTGAGGGAAATACGTAACAGGAAGCTTGAAAGGCTGGAAAAGACATACCGGATACTCAAAGAAGAGTGGCTTCCGGTTGAAACAATAGCCCGGAGGCTCTACAATATAGTCAATGCCAGCAGTAACATTTTCCTTGGCTCCACAGCAGCTTATCTTAAAAAGCTTGTGGATGACGGGAGGGCGGAGATGACAGTCCGAGGCAGGCAGATATATTACAGGGCTGTTGTGTAAAAGCCTCAAGCCCTCGAAACAAAATGCAGCGCGAACAAATGCCCTTTGAAGGATATGGGCACCAGAATGACTTTTGTGGCCACGGTCTCGCCAGACCTCTTCTTCCATTTGATATCAATCATGGAGCCTGTCATCCTCTCCATGGAGTTGCGGTGTGTGGAAGCAAGCAGCTCACGGCTTTCCTTCGCAACATGGGCTTCGAGGAAAGTGTCCTCTGTCCTGGCCCATTCGGCAGGCGATTTGTAGCCAAGTAAAGAGGAAAACTTCCTGTTGCAGACCTTGTTGACATCATCCATGTACAGGTAAACCGCCTGGTCGGAGGTACTGAAAATAGGTTTCAGATGCTCGTAAAACCCCTTGAAAATATCTTCATGATGCTGGTGCATTTCCATAAGTATGGTTGTTATTCGTTTCTCAATTTATAAACAGGGGCTTTACTTCAACAGGTCCAGAATTCTTTTCGCCAGATAAGCCGCATTTTCTCCGTTGTCTATGCCTACGGTAGCCACTGGAACCCCTTTGGGCACCTGAACGGTTGAAAGAAGCGCATCCAAACCGCCAAGAGCGGCAGAAACAGGGACCCCTATAACGGGCTTGTCTGTAAGGCTTGCGACAAAGCCGGGCAAAGCCGCTGAAAGGCCGGTTATGCAGATGAAAACCTTCGCATTAGATTTCCTGACTATTTCCCTCACCCTGTCCGGCTCGCGGTGCGCGCTTGCGTACTCCACTTTATATGGTATCTTGTGCTCTCCTAGAACATCGGTAACTTTCTTGACTACTGCCTCATCCGATTTCGAGCCCGCCATCACCAGCACTGACATAGGAGTAATAGCAGAAAAGGCTTTAAAAGCGTTGGGACAAAATAGAAGTTGGTACGCTCTATCTGGGCTTATTTTCCAATATATAACACTCACTTCAATTATCACATTAAGGGGCATAAATGACAGGGTACGATTTCAGGAAGGCTGAGAAAGAGGTTCTGGAGCGCTGGGAAAGGGCTGGAATAGCTGAAAGTGTAGTGAAAACGGACTGGAAGAGGAAAAAATTCTATCTTCTTGACGGCCCCCCTTATGTGAACGGGGTCCCTCACGTAGGCCATGAGAAAACCACGGTTTTCAAGGACGTGTGGGGGAAGTTCAGGTTCATGCAGGGCTATGGCGTGTGGTTCCAGCCGGGCTTTGACTGCGGAGGGCTGCCGATAGAGAACAAGGTGGAGGAGAACCTCGGCATACGGAGCAAGAGGGAGATTGAGGAGAAGGTGGGGGTTGATAAATTCATTGAGGAGTGCAAGAAGTTTGCAAAAGGCAATGAGCCTGTATGGCTGGGCTTCTACAAAAAGATAGCCGCATGGAGGGGGTGGCTTGCCCCATACCTCACGAGCGAGAACTATTACCTTGAATCCGGGTGGTGGACAATAAAGAAGTGGTTTGAAGCGGGGCTGTTTGTGGAGGGGAAGAGGCCGGGGTTCTGGTGCCCGCACTGCGAGACTGTTCTGGCGGGGATAGAGGTGTCGGAGAGTTACAAAAATCTGGAGGACCCTGCCATATACGCCCGTTTCAGGCTGAAAGAGCGGAAGGAATCGCTGCTTGTTTTCACGACAACCCCATGGACGCTGCCGGCAAACGTTGCTGTGGCTGTGCATCCTGAGGAAACCTATGTGAAGGCCGGACTCCCGGGGGAGGTTGTGATAGTTGCGGAGAAGCTGCTGCCGGAGATAGAAAAGCTGGGCTACAAACCGAAAGTGAAGGAGAAGTTCCCGGGGAAAAGGCTGGAAGGGCTGAAATATGAGCATGTTCTGGATGTGCCTGTCCAGTGGGATATAGCTGCGAAACCCCATGTGCACACTGTGCTGCTTTCCATACCTGTGATGAAAAAGAGGGTCGCAAGCAAGACCGTGGCCAAGAAGGCTGTGGAAGGCGGGGATGATTTCGGGCACATGGTCACGATGGATGTGGGGACAGGGCTGGTGCATACGGCCCCGGGCCATGGGGATGCGGACAATAAGCTGGGGAAGCATTACGGTCTGCCTGAGCCCTCTCCTGTTGATGAGCAGGGGAGGATGGCAAAGGAGGCCGGGCCGTTTGCGGGGATGAAGGTGAAGGAAGCTGATAAATTCATAATAGCTGAACTCAGAAGGAAAGGGCTGCTTTTCCATGAAGGGAGGATAACGCATTCATATCCGTTATGCTGGAGGTGCAAGACACCTTTGATATACCGCATGAGCAAGCAGTGGTTTGTGAAAATGGATATGCTGCGCAGCGGGATACTGAAGGCGAACAGGAAAGTAAAATGGCTGCCGGGCTTTGCCGGGGAGCAGTATAACAATGTGATTTCAGAGGCCCCTGACTGGGCTGTGACAAGGCAAAGATACTGGGGAATACCCCTCCCTGTGTGGAGATGCTCTAAATGCGGGAGCATAAAAGTTATTGGCTCGAGGGAGGAGCTGAGGAAACATGCCGTGCAGGCTTTACCCCGCGATTTTGACCTGCACAAGAACTTTGTGGACAAGGTTTACCTCAAGTGCGAATGCAACGGGACAATGGAGAGAGAAAAGGATATAATGGATGTGTGGTTCGATTCAGGCATAGCTCCATGGGCTTCTCTGGGCTATCCGTTCAGGCACCGCGAAACCTTTGAAAAGCTCTGGCCTGTTGACCTTGTGGATGAGAGCCAGGACCAGGTGAGAGCATGGTTCAATACCCTCATGGTGTGCAGCTATGCGACCTTCGGGAAGGAGCCCTACAAAACCGTATGCCTGAACGGCTGGACTCTGGATGAGAAGGGCGAGAAGATGTCCAAAAGCCTCGGGAATGTGATTCTTGCGGAGGATGCATATGGGCAGCTTGGCGGGGATGTTATGAGGCTTTACATATGCAGCGACGTTGCCCCGTGGCAGACCCAGAAGTTTTCCCTGCGGCAGGCCAATGAGATGAAACGCTTCATAAGCGTGCTCTGGAACACCAATATCTTCATACAGACTTACGCCTCAGGTTTTGAGAAGCCAAAAGCGATGAAAACAGAGGACAGGTGGCTGGTTTCGAGAGCCAACACCCTGATAAAAAAGGCCACAGAGGCTATAGAGAAATTTGAGTTCCACACAGCGAGCCGTTCACTTATAGACTTCCTGCTCAACGACCTCTCGAGGTGGTACATAAAAATTGTGAGGGACAGGCTCAGCCCGGCATATGAAGGCGCGGATAAAAATGCCGCAGCATATGCCCTGAACTATGCGATGGATAGATTTGTTATTCTGCTTTCCGTGTTTGCGCCATTCATTTCGGAGCATATTTTCCTTGCAAGGAAAAGGGAAGCTGAAAGCGTGCACCTCTGCGGCTGGCCGAAAGCTGACGAGGGCAGGATAGATGAGGAGCTGGAAGAGGACATGGAAAACGCAAAGAAGGCTGTCGAAGCTGTAAATGCGCTCAGGCAGGAGAAAGGTATAAAGCTCCGCTGGCCTCTCGAGCATGCGACCTTTTCCGTTGAACCGAAGAAGTTAGAGGCCTCGCTAAAAAGGGTTTCTGCAGTTATAGAGGTTCTCGCAAATGCCAAGAGGGTTGCGCTAAGGAAAGGTGAAGGAGGCAAGGAATTTGAGCCGGGCACGGTTGAGATAGGCCAGCCGGATATGGAGTCTGCTGTTCTCAGGGAAGCCATAAGGGCCATACAGGCCCTCAGGAAGGATATGGGCCTGCAT
>CAYUWT010000107.1:0-4161 GCA_964448625.1 uncultured archaeon | reverse complement strand
TGTCTCTTCCCAGAAGAACGTAACGTTCTGGTTGTCAGTCGTGTCTGTCCCTGTGACATTGATGTAGACATCAATGCCGTCGATGGCCTTCTGGTCAGCATTGTCTGCCCCAAGCTCCACATCCACAGACTTCTGTGTGAAGAAGTCCCTGAGTGTGAGCTTTGAGCTTGCTGTTCCAAGCGATGTTACGCTCGTCAGCTCATAGATGTGGCCAAAATCCAGTCTGTCCACATCGCCGAAGCTGATTGTGAAGAAGTCGTCCTCACTCACAGGCGCACCTTCGACAACAACAATCCTGTCGCCGTCATCGTTGGTGAATGCAAGCGTATTTGTTGTAACAGATGTGCTGCTGTCAAATGCCCACGGGAAAGTCCTCGCATCACCTCTCCAGTCGGTGAATCTGAGCGTAGCCTCATCATCGCCGGCTGTGTCGAAGTGTATCAGGCCTCTTGCTGTGTCGTCCAGAGCCGGGTTGAGCCCGTAGAATGCCACTCTCACGCCCCCGAATATGGGGTCAAGAAGGCTATCCCCTGCCAGTATGTGGTCAATATTGCTGTCCGGGGCCGCAACATCTATCTTTATCTGGTCTACAATCCCAGCAGCTGCATTTGTTGCTGATAGCGTGACAAGAGTGTTGTCAATGACTTCCTCATCCTCTCCAATCAGCACCTGGCTGCCTGCCGGTAGGGCAAGCCTCCTTGAGCCGATAAGAACTTCTACATCGCTGATCTGGGTCTCCTTCGAGAAGAAGTCAACCCTGTCAAGAAACACAGTCAGGCCCCCTATCTTCTTGGATACGTCCTCGTCTATGGTGTCCGTCACTCCGTTAACGGAAAGAACGGCCCTTGTAGCTGAGGAAACGCCAAGAAGCGATACCGTGTGCTCCTTCCCTTCTATTGTGACGGTTACGGATTCGCCTTCCTTTATCATCTGCCTTATCCCGCCACCCTGAAGCACACCCTTTGTGCCTGAGGTGTCGGGATCGACGGTAAAGGTTGAGCCGAAAATGTCAAGCGAGTTGCCTTCGACTGCAGTTGCGTTTAGCTGTATAGGGTCGGTGAAATCCACACGGAACGTTAACAGCGGGCTTGCTGAGCTGGTTCCTATGTCGACGTGCACTGCCGGGTCGTCAATGTCGTTGCCGCTGTCACCGAAAACTATTGTCCTTGAGCCGAGCACTATGAACTGGTCATATTCGTACTCGATACCGTTGTCGTCGGTGACATCGCCTGATTTGAGCACATCCGGAAGGTCTGTGTCTGTGAGCGTGTCCTTCCCCCTGTTCAGCGCGCTTCCCACGAACAAAGGCTTGGCCGGCGTTGAGACATCGACACCGCCTGTCACGCTTACTCTCCCTAGTCCGGAAATGGACACAGGGGTGGTCGCATACCCTGCCGCTCCCGCCGCAAGGTCAGCAGCTGCAATCGAGTCTATTGACTGCGATGCAGCGCCTATTACGACAAGGGGTGAGGCAAGGCTTCCGCCGCTAACCTTCACAAAGGCTCCCAAATCCTGCTGCGCGTATATTCCTGCCGCGAAAATGGATGCTCCTGCTAGTGCCGCTGAAATACCTCCTGCTATTACCCTTCTGATTTGCATATATTATAGGTCCCTCCTTTTCTTGATGGCCGTAAACAATTTATTCGGATAGTTTTTGGCCGTATGCATGCAATACTATTCCCATGCCGGCTATATATAACTTTCATGAAACAGTTTCACAGCTTTTTTAAAATAAAAATTTATATTTTTTCAACATTTTATCTCAAATTTATTTATTTAAAACTGTTCCAAAAATAATAATTTTGCTTTTCAATATATAATAACCAAAAAACAGCACTTTTATAAAATCTCACTCCATGACCTCCGCATTGTCTATTATCCCGTCCCCGTCAGCATCAAAACCCTTCACAACCCTTGAGAGCGGAACCTTTTTTTCAATTCCCCTGAGCATCTCTGCAGGCCTTTTTATCAGCGCAAGGACGGCAGACCTTGTCCCGACAAACCTGTTCCCCGCCAATACAAGCATCTTTCCCGAGCTGTCAAACGGGTTCTGGAGAACGCTGATCAGCCCGCACTCCTCCTCAGTATAGCGTATGCCAGTTGCCCTCGACCTTATGGCAGCCATGCTCCCCATGTCAAAGTATGCCGGCATCTTTTCGTTGACCCTGTGAGTAATCATGTTGGCTACGGGACCCCCCACAAGTATAAGGTTCCCTTTCAGGTCGCTCTCCCCCCTTAGCTGCACATCCAGCCTGTAATTGGGCAGAGCTATGCGCTCGGTGAAGGAGCCTATGAAAAGCGCAAGGTCTATCGCGCAGCAGCTGTCGCTTGCCCTGCTTTTGTAGGGGCCGTGGGGGTCGGGTGAGCCCACAATCACGGTGGAATTCATCACCCCGTTATGCACGAAAGGCTCAAGAAGCCCCCTTTCCGGAGGCTTTGCATAGGGTTTTGCATCCCTCTCGAGCACAACAGAGAAGGCCGGAGATTTGCACGCGTAGAACCTTGCCACTGTCCCGTGCCTCTGCTCTTTGGACACCTCCCTTATAAAACCATGCTTCTTGAACTTCCTTACATAATAGTAAACCTTCTGCTCGTGCAGCCCAAGCTTCTTTGCTATGTCAATAGGGCATGAGGGTTTTGAGAACTCCCTGTATATGCGCCATGCCAGCCCGCTGGAAAGCGCAGACAAAACAGAGGGATTGCTGATTATGCTCGTTTCTGCAATTGTTGCCTGCTCTTTTCCGGTTTTCGCAATATAGAACCTTTCCATATGATTTGAATTTTGTTTTAATATTATAATAAATATCATAATAAGATTTAAATACTTATGCGCATTCCCCGCAGCTGAACAGGGAAATTTTGAACAGTTTTTCAGTAAACATTTTATATGAGCAGTCCTGAATATTACCTGAACCTTAAGGTTCAGGAAGTTGATTGTGTATGTGCGGCATTGCTGCCTACAAGGGTAAAAGGAACGCAAGCGAAATTGCCATAAAATGCCTCAAGCGGCTTGAATACAGGGGCTATGATTCCTATGGGATAGCGTTCCTGAACGGAGGGATAAAATATCTCAGGAGTGTGGGCAGGATAAGCCTCTTCAACCTCCGGCTCCCGGAATCAAATGCCGCAATAGCCCACACAAGGTGGGCCACGCATGGCATGGTTGAGGAGCGGAACTGCCACCCCCAGCTTGACTGCAGCGGGAATGTAGCTGTGGTTCATAACGGAATTATAGAGAACTACCAGGAGCTCAAGAGCTCCCTTGCGGCTGGGGGCCACAAATTCAGCTCCGGGACGGATACGGAGACGGTGAGCCACCTCATAGAGGAATATTCGAAATCCATGGGCTTCAGGGATGCATGCATGAAGGCCTTTTCCGGGTGCAGGGGCAGCTCTGCATTCGTGGCCATGAACAGCGAAGGGGAGATGGCAGCATACAGAAGCCATTCCCCTCTCGTGCTCGGCATAGGAGGCGGAGATACGCAGGAATTTTTCATAGCTTCTGATGTCCCCGCCTTCCTCGAATATACGCGCAGGGCAATATTCCTGCATGACGGCGATTTTGTATTCATTGGCGGCAGGCTGGAAATTTTGCATTCAGGCAAGAAGGCGAAGAGGAAGGAAGAAATTATAGAATGGAATATAGAGGAGGCGGAGAAGGGCAGGTATGAACACTACATGCTCAAGGAAATAGACGAGCAGCGCCACACTATGGAAATGGCTGTTGCGCAGGAGGAGCAGAAAATAGCGGAGGCGGCAAAGAGGATAAACCGGGCATTTGGGGTATTTCTTGTCGCATGCGGCAGCAGCTACCATGCGTGCGTTGCCGCAGCCTGCATATTCTCAAAGGTCGCAAAAAAGCATGTAAATGCGGTGCTGGCTTCGGAATTTCCCGGCTACACGCATTTCCTCACCCCGAATACCCTTGTGATTGCCGTAAGCCAGTCAGGCGAAACTGCAGATGTCCTTGAAGCGGTGAGGGCCGCAAAGGAAAAAGGGGCCGGGGTGCTGTCCATAGTAAACGTTATTGGAAGCTCCCTTACAAGATACTCTGACTCTTTTCTGACACTAAACGCAGGCCCGGAGATGTGCGTTCTCTCCACAAAGACTTATACAAGCCAGCTCCAGCTGCTCTCTCTGCTCGCTTATGCGGCTGCGGGT